>NZ_JBQKEF010000007.1:0-106305 GCF_052121455.1 Collinsella sp. LCP19S3_D3
ACGGTGAGCCCGGCGCCGCGAAGCGCCCTGGCCCTCTCCACCATTCTCCTACTGTATGCCATGCGGACTCCGTTCCGGACCTCAACGGTCCAACTTTTTGTCCGCAGTCCCGAGCTCGAAACGGGATATGGTTTCCCAAATGAGCCTGTTCCGGAAACTGCATCCCAGAATAGGCGCTCAAACTGGGATGATATTTCCCCAGCGAATCCCGCGAAGAGCTACGGGTAGTCATTGGGGACGTTCTTTAATGACTAGTCGTATAAGAATGTCGCAGGCGACTAGTTGCCTTTATGGAAAAGGCCTTTGATAACGGAGGGTATGCTCTTGGCGCCCTTGGCCGTCACATCGATAAAGTCGGGCGAACGCACAAGCTTATCCTCGTCGACGTATTTGCGAACTGCACGAAGCGTCTCTTTGTCGTCGCGCGTCGAAAACGTAAAGTGGCCGTTATCCTTGGTAAAGATAGCAAAACGCGTGATCTTCTTAGTGCCGCGCAAAACCTCGGCGGCAATATAGTCGACCTCGTCCCACGGAATTTGAATAAAATCCTCGGGATTGCGCTCGTTGTAATACTCGAACGCCTTATTGCCCACCATCACGTTACCGTGGCTGGTAAGCCCCATCAGGCAGGTTGCCGGTGTTGCCAGATCGACCGTGCTGTTCTGAGATTGCGCCATGCGCGCCTCGCCCTCCAAATAAAACAATCGGACCGCATCCAGTGTACCCACCGGGTGCGGTCCGTTTCAATGGCTCAAAAGCCCTTGCCTAGCAACTCTCGGTCTTAAGCCGAAGCGTGCTTACATGAAGCCGCAAACGCGACCGATGATACCGACGGCGAAGAGAGCCAGGATGATGACGATCGGGCTGACCTTCTTCTTGAGCAGCTTGCAGACGAACAGCGTCAGGCACACGGCAGCAAGGCCGGGGATGAGCTGATCGAGGTTAGCCTGAAGCGTGGTGACCTTCACCTGATCAAGGGCGGTAGCACCGACGGAGTTGTACATCGTCAGCGCTTCCTTGATGCCCTCGGCACCGGAAGGCAGGTTAGCCCAGTCAATGAAGGCGCCGGCAGACTGCGTGACCTTGGAGACGACCGGGGTGAAGGAGATGGACACCCAGCGCTCGACCAGGGCGCCGATGATGAACATACCCAGGATGGAAGCACCCTCGGTGACCTTGCCCATCAGACCGCCGGAGAGGTCCTTGGCGATGGAGGAGCCGACCTTATAGCCAAACTCCTGCGTGTACCACAGGAAGGCGTAACGGATGATGTTCCACGCGAAGAAGAACAGCAGCGGACCGGCGATGCTGCCGGACAGGGCCAGGGAAGCGCCCAGAGCGCCCAGGATCGGGCGAAGGGTGAACCAGAAGGCGGGGTCGCCGACGCCGGCGAGCGGGCCCATCATACCGACCTTGACGCCCTGAATGGCGACGTCATCGATCGGTGCACCGTTGGCGCGCTCCTCCTCGAGAGCGAGGGTAACGCCAATGACGGGGGCGGAAACATAGGGATGGGTGTTATAGAACTCCAGGTGGCGCTTAAGCGCGGAAATCTGGTCGTCCTTGCTGGTGTAGAGCTTCTTGATCGCAGGGATCATTGCGAAGCACCAGCCGCCATTCTGCATACGCTCGTAGTTCCACGAGCCCTGAAGGAACTGATGACGGAAGCAAACCTTCTTGCGGTCAGCCTTGGTGAGCTGAATCTTGTTCTCTGCCATATGTATCACTCCCCTCCTACTCGTAATCGTTCAGAATGTCGCCGAGCGGGTCACCAGAGCCACCGCCCATGCCGCCACCCTGCTTGGCCAGATCCTTGAGGCCAAGGTAGATGAGGGCAAGGGAGATGCCGATGAGGCCAAGAGCGATCAGCGTGAGCTGAGGGATGGCAGCAAGGACAAAGCCGAGGATGAAGAACGGCCAGGTCTCCTTGGTGGCCATCATGTTGATGACCATGGCGTAACCGACGGAGGCGACCATGCCGCCGCCGACAGCCATGCCGCCGGACAGCCAGTCGGGCATAGCGTTAAGCGCGTTGGTAACCGCCTCGGCCGGGATGATGCACAGAAGTACTGCCGGGATGGCGATACGAAGGCCCTGCATGAGGATGGCGGCGTACTGCCAGCGCTCGATGCCGGAGAAGTCGCCCTTCTCGGCGCAACCGTCCATGGCGTGAGCGATAGCGGTAGCCAGGGTACGGCAGATCATGGTCAGGAACAGGCCAGCGACCGACAGCGGGACTGCGACGGCGATGGCGGCGGTAACGGCCTTGGCCGAATCGGTGGCGCCACCGTTGAGGGCGAGCACCATGATAATCGAAGAAGCGACCGAGGCCAGAGCGGCGTCAGGCGCGACGGCGGCGCCGACGTTAGCCCAGCCAAGGGCCATCATCTGGAGCGAACCGCCCAGGAGGATGCCCTCCTGAAGGTGACCGGTTACGAGACCGATAAGCGTGCATGCCACGAGCGGCTGATGGAACTGGAACTCATCCAGAATGCCTTCCATACCGGCAAGCAACGCGACAATCGCAACAAGCAGAATAGTGATTGCAGACATGTATCGGACCCTCCTTTACTATGCTTGAGCGGCCAGTTCGGCCTTAGCTTTCTTCAACATGGCGTCGAGATCCTCGGAGGAATCCGAAGGAACCTTGCGGACCTCGAACTTGACGCCCTTGGCCTTGAGGGCCTCGAGAGTCTTGACGTCGTCATCGCCCATAGCGACGGCGTTGGTGACGACGACCTTGCCCTTGGAGTGAGCCATGGAACCGATGTTGACTTCCTTGATGTCGACGCCGGCCTCGATAGCCTTGAGCAGATCCTGCGGGTTCTCAAAGAGCAGCATGGCCTTGGTGTCACCAAAGCGCGTGTCCTTGACAACCTCGGCCATCTTCTTGATGGGCACGACGTTGGCATGGACTCCCGGAGGGGCAGCCTGCTCGATCATGGTCTTGCGGAGCTCGTCGTGAGCAACGCCGTCGGAAACCACGATGATGCGGTTGGGGTTGATCTGCTTGGTCCACGTGGTGGCCACCTGACCATGCAGCAGACGGGTGTCGATACGGACGTGGGCGATCTTGATGTGCCCATCGCCGATGACCGTTCCCGGAGGGATGGCGCCTGCAGGAGCAGCGGCGGCCGTGGCCGGCTTCTTCTCCTCGGGCTCCAGAGACTCGGGCTTGACGCGCACGCCAGCCTTAGCCTCAGTCACGAGATGTTTTGCGATCGCATGTGCAGTGTTCTTTGCGTCAAAGCGCTGCGAATATGCCTCGATGAGCATAGGCAGGTTGACACCGGTGACGATAGCCCAGGAATCGTGGCCCTCGATGAGACCGCTGATCTGGTTGAACGGCGTGCCGCCCCACAGATCAACGAGGAAGAGCACCTGCTCCTGGTCCTCGAAGGAAGCGATTGCTTCCTCGACCTTGGCACGGAAGTCGTCGGGGCCCATGCTCGGCTCGAGCGAGACCACGGCCACAGACGGCTGATCGCCAAAGACCATCGAGCCCGTCTGCTTGATTCCGGCTGCCAAGTCCCCGTGGCTAGCAAGAACAATACTTACCATCACATAACCTCCTCTTTGTCTACGTATTTCCTACACGACATGAAAGGAGTATACCTGTTCGTCCTGTAAAATTATAGAGAAAAATGCGAATGATTGGATAATTTGTTTAAACGTCTAGGTTTGTTACAAGTTGATTACGTTACTGCTTTTTGACGGATTACACGCCATGGCGTCACTTATCAAGCCATTCATTTTACAGATACAAGCAGGCTGGTCATTAATATCGATTTTAGGCAAGCGCAAATGCGCTTGTACTGCAGTTATTTTGTTTAAACAGACATAACTTGACTATTAGCGTGACTTGTGCACTAACGTAAGTAGTCATTGGGGACGTTCTTAAACGACTAGTCAAACAAGAACGTCCCCAACGACTAGGGGCTAGACGATGTGGAGGGGGTTGGCAGCGTCGACGGCATCGGGGGCGTCGGAGAGGCCGTCGGGAGCAGCATCTGCCGGGTCCTCGTCGGGGGTCTCAATCTGCTTGATCATGACCTCCTGGCCCTGCAGCAGGTATGTCTCGCCGCTACCGCAATGGGGGCAGATCTTGCCGTGCTCGACCGTCGCATAGTCGCGGCCGCACGCCTCGCAATGCGTCACGGCCTCGACAGGCTCCACGATAAGCTCCGCGCCCTCGGTGATAGGCTTTTTATCTGCCGCCCAGCGCCAAGCGTCGAGCAGCAAGTCGGGAACGACGCCCGAGACCTCGCCCAGCAGCAGCGTGACGCTCGAAACGCGACTCACGCCATTGGCGCGCGCCACGTTCTCGACATCGCGAATAATGTGATAGACGATTCCCAATTCATGCAAGGTAGAAACCTTTCGGCAACGGTTGATGCGATGTCAGCCAAACGTCAGCGAGCGGCGATCCAGGTGCCCCAGGTTGCCCCGAAACAAGGCGTCCGCTGGGCTTTTTGCCCGCGGCGCCGCAGTTGAGGGGCAAGATGGGGTATCTGGGCGCCGCGCAGCGTCGGCAGTGCCGCCGTTCGTTAGAACGGCGGAACCTCATTACTTCTTCCCGAATTTGATCTTGATGGCACGCTTGAGCGCGTACTTACCCAAGCTGGGGAGCTTTTGCTCGTATTTGACCATCGTGGAGCACTCGGGGCGGTCGCGATCCAGGTGGATGGCATCGAACGCGCACTTGGTAGTGCACAGACCGCAGCCGATGCACTTGTTGGGGTCGACGATCGAGGCGCCGCAGCCCAGACAACGGGCGGTCTCGGCGCGCACCTGCTCTTCGGTAAAGGTCTCGACGTACTCGCTAAACGGCGCGGCCTTCTCGCGCTCGCGGTCGACATGTGCCACCTCGCGGCTCGCGTTGTCATAGCTCTCGATCACGACATCGTCGCGGTCGAGCGCGATGTAGCGGCGCTGGTTGCGGCCGATGGTGAGCGTGGAGCCCGGTTGCACAAAGCGGTGGATGGACACGGCGGCCTCGTGACCGGCAGCGATGGCGTTGATGGCAAAGCTCGGACCGGTGTAGACGTCGCCGCCCACAAAGATGTCGGGCTCGGCGGTCTGGTAGGTCTGAGGATCGGCAAGGGCACCCTGGCCACGGCCAAGCTCCACCTTGGAGCCAGCCAGCAGGTCGCCCCACACGATGGACTGACCGATCGACATGACCACGCGGTCGGCGTCGACACGACGCAGGTCGTTCTCGTCGTACTCGGGCGCAAAACGGCCCTCGTCGTCAAAGACACGCGTGCAGCGCTTGAAGGTGATACCGCACACACGACCGGCCTCGTCCAGATGGACCTCCTTGGGGCCCCAGCCGCAGCTGATGTGGGCGCCGTCCTCAACGGCCTCGCGACGCTCCTCCTCGCTGGCGGGCATCTGGGCCTCGCTCTCCAGGCAGAATATCTCAACGTGCTCGGAACCCAGACGGCAGGCGTTGCGCGCGACGTCGATAGCCACGTTGCCGCCGCCCACCACGATGGTGCGGCCGGACAGCGCGTCGATCTTGCCACTGTTGACCTTGCGCAAAAAGTCGACGGCCACGGTCACGTCCTCGGCATCCTCGCCCGGAATACCGGCGAGGCGGCCGCCCTGGCAGCCAATGGCAACATAAAAGGCCTTAAAGCCCTGCTCGCGCAGCTCGTCGAGCGTCACATCGCGACCGACCTCCACGCCATAGCGGAACTCGGCGCCCATCAGGCGAATGACCTCGACCTCGGCCTCGATAACATCCTTCTGCAGCTTAAAGCTGGGAATGCCATAGGTGAGCATGCCGCCCGGGCGCTCATTCTTCTCGAACACGACGGGCTTGTAGCCCTTCTCGGCCAGGTAGAAAGCGCAGGACAGGCCGGCCGGACCGGCACCGATGATGGCGATCTTCTGGTCGAAGCCGCCGGCGCGCGTCGGGGTCACCACAGGTGGGACATAGCGGGTCGCGGCATCCAGATCGCGCTGGGCGATAAACTTCTTGACCTCGTCGATGGCCACGGCCTCGTCCACGCGACCGCGGGTGCAGGCATCCTCGCAGCGGCGATTGCACACACGGCCGCAGATAGCGGGCAGCGGGTTCTCGCGCTTGATGAGCGCTAGCGCCTCGTCATAGCGGCCCTGCGCCGCGAGCTTCAGATAGCCCTGAACGGCAATGTGCGCGGGGCAGGCCGTCTTGCAGGGCGCGGTGCCGGAATCGTGTGTCTCGATGCGGTTGTCGTTGCGGTAGTTGGGCGACCACTTGGTGTGGTCCCACTTGGTGGCATCGGGCAGCTCCTGGCGCGGATACTCGGGCACCTGTCCGCCGGCCTTTTTGCTGCAGAGCTTCTGGCCGAGCTTGACGGCACCAGCCGGGCACACCTCAACGCAGCGACCGCAGGCTACGCACTTGTCCTTCTCGACCTTGGCGACATAGGCCGAGCGCGACAGGTTGGGCGTGTTGAACAGCTGCGAGGTGCGCAGGGCATAGCACACGTTGACGTTGCAGTTGCAGATGGCGAAGATCTTGTTCTCGCCGTCGATATTGGTGATCTGGTGCACAAAGCCGTTGTCCTCGGCCTGGCGCAAGATGTCATAGACCTCCTCACGCGTCACATAATGGCCGCGGTCGGTCTCAACCACATAGTCGGCCATATCGCCCACGGCAATGCACCAGTCGGCGGGGTCGTCGGCGCAGCCCTCGCCCATCACACGACGGCTCGCGCGGCAGCTGCAGGTGCTGGCGGCATATTTGCCCTCGTATTTGTCGAGCCAATGCTCGATATGCTCGATCGGCACCGAGGTGCTCGAAGCATCGATAGCCTTCTCGACCGGAATGACGTGCATGCCAATGCCGGCTCCTCCGGGCGGCACCATCGGCGTGGCTTTGGACAGCGGCCCCTTGGACGCCTGCTCAAAGAACTTGGCATAGACCGGATGCTCCTCGAGCTGGCCCACGCGCATGTTGAGGAACTCGGCGGAACCCGGCACCAGCATGGGCAGTACCCACTGCTTGGCGCGCTCGGGATTTTCCCAGTTGTACTCGAGCAGACCTGTGTAGCTCATGTCGTCGAGCATCTTCTCGATCTGGGCCTCGGGCATGCCGGTGAGCTTGGCCATCTCGGGCAGCGTATAGGGACGGCGCATCTTCATCTTGCAGAGCACTTCGGCCTGCTCGTCGGTTGCGGCCTCGGCAAACGACCAGTACTCGTAGCCCAGCAGCTCGTCGCGATGCAGCAGACGGTTGGTGCAATGCTCGCACAGCTTGACAATGGCCTCGCGCGGATGCTCCGGCAGCGGCGGCACGAACTCCGAACCGATGTCGGGCTCGGTGTAGCTAATTCCCGGTCCGTTGAGAATCATGGTTGTCCCTTCTCTTGCCGCAGCCCGACGAGGCCGCAGCGCCCCTCTTTTTTGCAGGCCGGGCATGCCCCCATGCCGTTCACCCGCCATTGTTGACATTATGTCAAAAATAGTATTGACGAACCGTCAACACTATTCAAGACTATTAGGCGAACGGTCGGGCCCAAACGGATGAAAGGCGGCAAGCGCATGAGCGATAACGCAGCGAACACCCCTGTGGCCGACGCCGTCCCCACGCCCGACAGCGCGGCAAAGCGCCTGACAGGTGACGAGCGCCGTCGCGAGATTCTCGCCGCCGTGCGCGCCGTGAGCTCCGAGCTGGGCGTGTCCCATCTATCCGTCTCGGCCGTGACCAAGCGAGCCGGCTGCACGCGCTCGCTGTTCTACCACTACTTCGTCGACATGGACGCCGCCGTCACCGCCGTCATGGACGAGGCAATCGACGGTTTTATCTCCGAGCTCGAGCAGTGGAATGCCAGCCGCATCGTCGGTGATATCGAGGGCGCACTCGACACCGTCGCCCCGCTCTTTAAGCGCCTGGTTGTGAGCGGCCACGAGCTGCCGAGCACGCTCATCTCGAGCAGCGGCGCGCTCTACGGCGGCTTTCTGCACAACGTGGTCCAGCGCGTGGCGCAATACATCTGCGACACCACCGTGGTGGACTTTGTCGCCCATCATGACCTGCGCATCGACCATGTCTACGAGACGTTTTACACCCTCATCATGGGGCTGTTGATGTACATCCGCACGCACCCCGATGTGCCCGACGAGACGGTTAAGGAGATTATCGCCTCGACACTCCACATCGAGGGCTACACCGCCAAGTATTCCGAGCGCAAGCCCAGGAACTGATGACATTTGGCCAAACTGCCCGCGACGGAAGAGGGGCCGCGGGCGTATGAAAGGAGAGCAGCATGCTGTTCGATGTTTGGGGTAGCGATACCCTTATCCACTGGGCCGGCTGGGCGATGGTCTTTATCGGCTTGATCGTACTCAACGAGGTCGGCCGCCGTACCAAGCTCGGCGCGGCCATCATCTTTGGCGTGGCTCCGCTGGCCATGACCATCTACTGCATCGCCATCGCCGTCGGCGTTTCGCAGGGTGCCGAGTGGGCGCTCACCAACCCCACCCATGTATACCAGAACAGCTGGTTCCATTACGCCAAGGTATACGCGGCGCTGGCCGGCTGCTGGGGCTTCATTGCCATTAAGTACCAGTGGGGCAAGATCGGCAAGGCGCATTGGTTCCGCGCATGGCCGTTTGTGATCGTCGCCATCAACATCTTGATCGCCGTCGTGTCCGACTTTGAGAGCGCCTATCACTTCTTTGTCCTGGGCGAGTCCACCTGGGTCACCTCCGAAGGTGCTACGCAGCTGGCCGGCTGGAACAACGTGTTCAACGGCATCGCGGGCATCATCAACATCTTCTGCATGACCGGTTGGTGGAGCGTCTACGCCTCCGAGGACAAGACCGACATGCTGTGGCCCGACATGACCTGGGTCTACATCATCGCCTACGATATCTGGAACTTCTGCTACACCTACAACTGCCTGCCCACCCACTCCTGGTTCTGCGGCTTTGCGCTGCTGCTGGCGCCCACCGTCGCCGCCTTTATCTGGAACAAGGGCGGCTGGATCCAGAACCGCGCCTTTACGCTGGCCATTTGGTGCATGTTTGCCCAGGTGTTCCCCTACTTCCAGGAGGAGTCCATCTTTGTGACGCACTCCACGCTCGACCCCGGCGCCGCCACCGCGGTCTCGATCGTCGCACTGGTCGCCAACATCGCCGCGATCATCTACGTCGCCTACCGTGCCAAGAAGCTCAGCCGCAACCCCTACAAGCAGGATGTCTTTGAGGGCACCAGCGATTGGGAGAAGGCCACTGCCCGTCGCGCCAAGGTTGATTACGCGCACGCCGAGTAACGCGCCTGACGCAAACATCGCTTGAGCACGAAGCGGCATAGCCGGCTCCGCGCAACTCAACGCACTGCAGAGCCCCCGAAACGTGATTCGTTCGCGTTCCGGGGGCCTTTTGCTGCCGCGAGGATGCGGCTGAACGATACGCTCGGGTTAAATCGGATCTTATATTTCGCATGCGCTTTATATGGCTCCATTTTTGGGTACAGTGTTGAGCCGATATTGCATTGGGGGATATATGAGCGATGAGACACGTGGCCGCGAGGATGCGGCCCAGGATGCGGAAGCATGTGCCGAGGCCTTGGAGAGCCTTGACCGGATTGCGCTAGACGAGCTCTCGTTGAGCGATTTGGCCGTCGACGCGCAGGACGAGGTGCGCGAAGGCACTGAGGACGAAGGCAGCGACGCCAAAGACGCTTCTGACGAGGCCGAAGCCGAAGAGGACGATAGCAAGGACGACGTCCAGTCGGAATCCGCCTCGGGAGAAGAGACCGCCCTGCTTGGCAGCTTGCCTGCCGATGACTCGCTCACCCGCGAGCTTCCTGGCCTGGGTTCTGCGCCGGCCGTCGACGAGACCATCGCCATGGGCGATATTCCCCTGCCGTCCGTTCCCTCGGCACGCGAAGCCAAGGCTCGCCATCACAAGATGTCGCCCAAGCGACGCAATTTGATGGTTGCCGGCGTCGTTGCCGCCGCGCTCGTTGCCGGCGGCGCGGGCTATGCCGCTTGGAACGGATACCAACAAGAACAGGCCGCCATCGCTGCCGTCAACGCCCACACCATGATGTCGGTGCAGATTGGCGTACATGCCGCAGGGCTCGACTGTTCCACCGGCTCCAAGATTCCCGTGCAGGTGAGCGGGCAAGACTCTGACGGCTCCTCCGTGAGCGAGACGCTCTATGTTGATGAGCACGGTCGCGGTATTAAGCTGCTGCCTGGCGACTATACGCTCTCCATCGCTGGGTCCCCCATCGCAGCTGACGGTACCATTTACACCGTGCCGACCACCAAGGCGCAGGTTAGCGTAAAGAGCGACGGGCAGGACCTGAGCGCTCAGGCATCCTTTAAGCTTAAGGTACCTTCGGCAGACACGGTGACCGACGACCAGATCGATGCCGCGGCCAAGTACGCCGAGGAGGGCGGCGCGAGCTCTGCCGCGGTCGCAAAGGTGCTCCAGCAGGCGGCAACCGCGCGCCGTGACGCCGCCGTCAATGCCATGAGTTCCCGCGAGGCGCAGGCGGCCCGCGACGCCGATGCTCGGCATAAGGCAACGAACCTGTATCAGCTCGATATTCCCGTTGAGTGGTACGGCAAAGTCGCGACTTGGCAAAACGGCAATACGTTGTGCATCTATCTTGCCAGCGACAGCAATACGCCGATCGTGACGCTTGTCGCAGTGCGCGACGGCGAGAGCTTTACGCCCGATAAGGGCGATACGGTTTTAGGTGCGGCAAGCCTTGGCAACGGCTACACGGTCTACGCCAGCGGCCCCGTCTATCCGTATGTGGTGCCCCAGACCATCAACGGGCGCACGCAAGACCCCGTGTCGACCTACCCCATGGACACGGCCATTGAGCTTGTCGAGCTTACAACCGGCAACCGCTATACCTATAGCCAGATCAAGAACGTACTGGTCGGTAAAGACGGCAAGGCAGACGCCGCGACCAAACTCGAGACCGACTACCTCGCTCAGATTCTGATGCCAAGCATCAAGGCCCAAGACTAGCCGGCCGCAGCGAGGGTAGCTAATTTGGGACGGGGCTTTTTAGCTGCCCCGACCGTTAATCGACTAAACCGGCACATTACCAGCCGGGGCAGCTAAAAAAGCCCCGTCCCAAATTAGCTACCCTGCAGGAGTTAGCGCCACGGGTCGGCTTCGAACATCGGCTCGCGCTCGGGGCGGCGATCGCTGTAGGGATCGTAGCCGTCGTCGTCCTCGTTCTCGGCACGGATGTAGGGGTCGCGCGGCTTGGGTGCCGGCTTAGGCGCAGGCTTGGGTGCGGCGGGCGCTGACTCAGGCGCCGGTGCGTTCGTCTCGTTCTCGTCTTTCATCTGCATAGCTCCTTGCCATGTACTCATGTTCAACACCATCGATTGTCGCACGAAAAAGGGCGGCGGACCCAATTGGATCCGCCGCCCTTGGCGTTTGGCACAAAAGGTAGATTTTAAGGCATGGCCCAACAATCTACTCGGCGTCGGGCACCTCATAGGTGGCAGACGGCGTGTTATCGCACACGACGGTAAAGGCACCGTCCTTGTCGACGTCAACCGTCACCTGATCACCCTCGCGCACCGTACCGTCGATGATAGCGGCGGCGATGGCGTCCACGACCTCGCGCTGCACCAGACGCTTGAGCGGACGGGCACCAAAGACCGGGTCCAGACCGCCCACGGCGAGCATCTGCTTGGCCGCCGGGGTGATGGCAAGCGTCATGCGCTCCTTGGCCAGACGTGCGCGGACGTCGGCGAGCTGAATATCGACGATCTTTTCGATCTGCGCCATGCCGAGCGGATGGAACACCACGATATCGTCGATACGGTTGAGGAACTCGGGACGGAAAGTCTGAGCCATGGCCGCGTCAACCTGATGGCGCATCTCCTCCTCGTCCTTGCCCGAAAGATCGGCGATGGCCTTGGAGCCCACGTTGGACGTCATGATGATGATCGTGTTCTTGAAGGACACCTGACGACCCTGACCATCGGTCAGACGACCGTCGTCGAGCACCTGCAGCAGCACGTTGAAGACATCCGGATGAGCCTTCTCCATCTCGTCGAGCAAGATCACGGAGTACGGACGACGGCGCACGGCCTCGGTGAGCTGCCCGCCCTCGTCGTAGCCCACGTATCCCGGGGGCGCACCAATCAGACGCTGAACGCTGAACTTCTCCATGTACTCGGACATGTCGATACGCACGAGCGCGCGCTCGTCATCGAACAGGCACTCGGCCAGCGCCTTGGCGAGTTCGGTCTTGCCCACACCGGTGGGGCCCAGGAAGAAGAAGCTGCCGATGGGCTTGTCCGGATCGGAGAGGCCCGCACGGCTACGGCGCACGGCCGCGGCGACGGCGGAGACGGCCTCATCCTGGCCGATGACGCGCTTATGCAGCTCGCCTTCCAAGCCCTTCAGCTTGTCGAGCTCACCCTGCATCATCTTGGAGACGGGCACACCGGTCCAGGCGCTCACGACCTCGGCGATCTCGTCGGAGGTCACCTGCTCGTTGAGGCCTTCACCGTCCTGCTGTTTTTGTGCCTCGAGCGCGGCCTCGGAATCCTGAATCTGCTGCTGCAGACCCGGAATCACGGAGTAACGCAGCTCGGACGCACGGCCCAAGTCTCCGTTGCGTGTCGCACGTTCCTCTTCGCTCTTGGCCTCATCGAGCTGGCCCTTGAGCTCCTGCACATGGTCGATGGCGTTCTTTTGGTTGAGCCAACCGGCCTTTTGCACGTTGAGCTTTTCCTGGACCTCGGCGATTTCCTGGCGCAGGGTCTCCAGACGCTCCTTGGAGGCGTCGTCGGTCTCCTTCATGAGCGCCTGTTCCTCAATCTGCAACTGGGTGAGCTGACGCGTGGTGGCGTCGATCTCGACCGGCATGCTGTCGAGCTCCATGCGCAGGCGGCTTGCGGCCTCATCGACCAGGTCGATGGCCTTGTCGGGCAGGAAGCGGTCGGCGATGTAACGATCGGAGAGGTCGGCGGCGGCCACGAGCGCGCTATCGGTAATGTGCACGCCGTGGAAGATCTCGTACTTCTCCTTGAGGCCACGCAGAATCGAGATGGTGTCCTCGACGGTAGGCTCGCTCACCATAACGGTCTGGAAACGACGGGCGAGCGCCGCGTCCTTCTCGATGTACTTGCGGTATTCGTCGAGCGTGGTCGCACCGATCGCGTGCAGGTCGCCGCGGGCGAGCGCCGGTTTGAGGATGTTGCCGGCGTCCATGGAGCCCTCGGTGGCACCCGCGCCCACAATGGTGTGGAGCTCATCGATGAACAGGATGACCTTGCCTTCGGACTTTTGCACTTCCTTGAGCACGGCCTTCAAGCGGTCCTCGAACTCGCCGCGGTACTTGGCACCGGCGACCAGCGCGCTCATGTCGAGCTCGATGAGGTCGCGGTCGCGCAGCGTGCTCGGCACGTCGCCGGCCACGATACGCTGGGCGATGCCCTCGACGATGGCCGTTTTACCGACACCCGGCTCACCGATGAGCACAGGGTTGTTCTTGGTGCGACGGGACAGGACCTGGATAGTACGACGGATCTCGTCGGTACGGCCGATAACCGGATCGAGCTTGCCGGCACGGGCCAGGTCGCAGATGTTGCGGCCGTACTGCTCCAGTGCCTCAAACTGGGTCTTGTCCTCGGCGGACGTCACGCGGTCATCGCCGCGCAGCTCCTCGTAGACTTGCTCGATACGCTCCTTGGTAACGCCGGCGTCGCGCAGCACGCGGCCCGCCTCACCTTTGTCCTCGGCAAGCGCCATCAGCAGATGCTCGGTCACTACGAAGCTGTCGCCCATCTTGGTGGCCTTTTTCTCGGCCTTCTCGATGACGCGAACGAGCTCGTTGGACAGGCCCATCTGCTGGCCCTCGCCCGAAACCTTGGGTGCGCGGTCGATGGCATCTTGCGTGGAGTGTGCAAGCTGGGCTGGGTCGGCGCCGATGCGCTCGATAATCACGGAGATATTGCGCTCGCCGGCACCGAGCAGGGCGGACAGCAGGTGAATCGGCTCCACCGCGCCGGCCTGTGCGTCGGCAGCTGTGCTCATGGCGGTCTGCAACGCCTCGCGCGACGTCATTGCTAGCTTATCGATTCTCATGGAATCACCTCTCTTGGGGCGGCCGCCCTACGGGGCGGCTTCACGTTGTCCGAGAAGTATTGTTGCCAGCTTTGTACGATCTTATACACAAATCTAAGTCTCTATATATAAGATTTTCTGAGTGATTAAGAGATAGGGAGCAGGCATGCTCACCCGCTGCGGCCTCGTCCCCTTACTATCTCAATATGTAACATCTAGCGGCTGTTTATGGCTCCAGATGTTACAAATCAAGATGAAATGACCAGCGGCACCCGTTTGTCTCAATCTGTAACATCTACTCGGCAAATTAGGGTCTAACTGTTACAGATCGAGACGAACAGAAGACACCCGAATCGAAAATCTAAATCTGTAACAACTACTCGGCAAATAGAGGTCTACCTGTTACAGAACGAGACAAACCGAGAACCGCCACAAAGGCGCCTGTCCCCCTTTGTGGCGGTTCTCGACAAAAAGAAGCCGCCCCATTAACAGAGGCGGCATCAAGCAAGTCTATTTATTAGCGTCCCTCAAGACCCAACGAGAACGCAGAAATGTAGCCCGGGGCTTATCCTTTCCCGAACGCGACCCTCGCGAAGCGCGTGAGCGGGCGGGAAAGGATAAGCCCCGGGCGGACAATTAAGTGCGTTACTCGGCAGCGGCCTTGAACTTGTTGTAGTTGATCAGGCAGCCGGCCTTGACGATGGCACGCTCCTCCGCCGTCATATCGGCAATATAGAGCTCAATCTGCTCGACCGTGCCGTCGGCGCGCACCACGTAGGCGGCGATGTTCTGCAGGTCGCCATCGAGCGCGGCACGGATACCCGGCACGAAGACGTAGTCGCCCACCTCAAAGTTGGGCTCGGCCTCCATCTGGAAGGGCACCATGCCCCAGTTCATCACATTGGAGCGATAGCGCTTGGTGGCGTACTCGTGGACGATGTTGGCCAGACCGCCAATCACGCGCTGGCAGCTCGCGGCCTGCTCGCGGGCAGAACCGTCACCGGGCTTCTTGGCATAGAGCATGGAGCCGTACTCGGTCGCCTTGGCATCGGCCGCGACGCCGGCGCCGGCCAGCGCCTCAAACACGCCGGCAAGCTCGGCATCGAGTGCCGCCAGATCGCCCGCCGCCTCGCCGGCAACGCGGCGCTTCTCCACGGCGTCGACCTCCTTGGAACGACCCACGTAGGCCGGATCGCGGCGGCTGAGCGTAAACTCTGCCAGGCCCAGCGGGTTGGAGCGGAAGGAGCTCGTCTCGCCCGAGGGAATGAGCTCGTCGGTCGTGGTGACCGGGTCCATGATCTTGGAGCACACCTTGAGCAGGATATCGTCGCCGAGAGGCTCCATCGCGGGCCACGGCTTGATGTTGGGGCCTTCGACCAGCTCGTCAGCAGGCTCGGCCTTGCCAAAGCCCCAGTACACGCGCTTTTTGTACGGCGCGTCGTCAAAGGTGTACTCGCAGGCCTCGTCCCAAGTCTCCTCGGGCAGGTCGGTCGCCGGCGTCAGGACGCCTCCGTTGGCGGCCGTCGCCGCAATGGAGCGAGCGTCCATTAGGGCCACGGCGCTCAGCTGACCATTGCCCGGCTTGGAACCCTCGCGGTTGGGGAAGTTGCGCGTGGTGTGGCGGATGGACAGGCCGTTGTTGGCAGGCGTGTCGCCGGCACCAAAGCACGGACCGCAGAACGCCGTGCGCACGATCGCGCCGGCCTCCATAAGGTCGTAGATATAGCCACGGCGCGTAAGTTCGAGTGCCACGGGCTGGCTCGTGGGATAGACCGATAGCGAGAACTCGCCGCAGCCGGTGTTGGCGCCCTTGAGCACGCGGGCAGCCTGGACCACGGAGTCGTAGTTGCCGCCCGAGCAGCCGGCGATAACGCCCTGTTGCACGTGCAGCTTGCCGTCGACGATCTTGTCGAGCAGGCTAAAGTGCGTCTTGCCCTCGCCGATCTTGGCGGCCTCGAGCTCCACCTCATGCAGGATGTCCTCGAGGTTCTCGTTGAGCTCCTCGATCTCAAAGCCGTTGGAAGGATGGAATGGCAGCGCGATCATGGGCTTGATGCTCGACAGATCGACCTCGACGCAACCGTCGTAGTAGGCGACATCGGCGGGCTTGAGCTCGCGGTAGTCGTCGCCGCGACCGTGCATGGCCAAAAACGCGTGTGTGTCCTCGTCAGTGGCCCAGATGCTCGACAGGCAGGTGGTCTCGGTGGTCATGACGTCGACGCCGTTGCGGTAATCGGTCGTCATGCTCGCGATGCCGGGGCCCACAAACTCCATGACCTTGTTCTTGACATAGCCCTTGGCAAAAACGGCACGGATGATGGCGAGCGCCACGTCGTGCGGGCCGACGCCGGGACGCGGGGCGCCCGTGAGGTAGATAGCGACGACGCCGGGATAGGCAACGTCGTAGGTGTCGCGCAGCAACTGCTTTGCCAGCTCGCCGCCGCCCTCGCCCACGGCCATGGTGCCCAGGGCGCCATAGCGGGTGTGCGAGTCGGAGCCCAGGATCATCTTGCCGCAACCGGCGAAGTTCTCGCGCATAAAGGAGTGGATGACGGCGATGTGCGGCGGAACGAAGATGCCGCCGTACTTTTTGGCCGCGGAAAGGCCAAAGACGTGGTCGTCCTCGTTGATGGTGCCGCCCACGGCGCACAGCGAGTTATGGCAGTTGGTGAGCACGTAGGGCAGCGGGAACTGCTCCATGCCCGAGGCACGCGCCGTCTGGATGATGCCGACGAAGGTGATGTCGTGGCTCGCCATGGCATCGAAGCGAATCTTGAGCGACTCGGGGTCGCCGGACGTATTGTGTGCCTGGAGGATCGAATACGCGATGGTGCCGCGCTTGGCATCCTCGGGCGTCTGCGTAATACCGCGCTCGGCAGCCTCGGCCGCAGGCACAACCTCGCTGCCGCCGCGCAGGTAGATGCCGTCCTCGTACAGCTTGACCATACTGTCTCCCACTCTGCCCAAAAGATTTGGGCGCATAGCATGCATTCGTTCAATATCGTGCCATAGAACGGTTGCGAGTGGGTTACGAATCTGCACGTTCACTTTATCTCGGTAAAGTACAGGACGAGCCCGATGTGGGTCAGCAGATTTGGTGCAAGAGCGTCCCTTTCGACTAGTCATTTAAGAACGTCCCCAATGACTACCAACGACTACCGCATCCGGAGCAAGGCAACGCCGCAGGTAGAGGATGGACAGCGAGCGGGCCGCATTTCCAAAGTGAGGAACGTCCCCAAGTGCCGCATCCGGACCATGGCAACGCCGCAGGTAGAGGACGGACAGCGAGCGACGTCCAGAGCGAACAAGTTGGCATGAAAAAGGCAAGGCATAGACCTTCTGGTCATGCCTTGCCTTTTGAATGACAAATTGTCGCTCTGGGCGGCGCGCAGCGTCGGCCGGTCCGCCGTTCGGTAGAACGGCGGAACCTAGAGATCCCCGCCGGCTCCCAGTAGCTTACGCATGACCTGTTCGGGATTAACCGAGCCATCGCGCGGGGCCAGGGAGGTGATCTTCTTCTGCATCTTGTACTCGTGCAGCTCGTCCTCGAGCTGGCGCATGCGGGCGCGGAGCTTTTCGTTCTCGCGCTCGCGCTCCTCGGCACGCTCCTTCATATCGAGGATGCGCACCACGCCGGCAAGGTTGATGCCCTCGTCGGTCAGCTGGTTGATGAGCTCCAGGCGCTCGATATCGGCACGCGAATACAGGCGCGTGTTGCCGCCCGAGCGCTGGGGGTTCACCAGACCCTTGGACTCGTAGACGCGCAGAGTCTGCGGATGCATGCCGGTCAGCTCGGCCGCCACGCTGATCATGTACAGCGGTTTGTTCCTATTGTCCTCGGCCATGCTACCTGACCCCTTTCCGTCTCGTTATCGTCCATCATAAGCCCGCGGGCGTGGGCGTGTACCGCGACCGCCCTAGAACGTCGCCTTGTAACGGTTGACCTTCTCGCGGTAGTCGCGCGTGTCGGCCTCGCGCAGCTTGGTCATGGCATCGCGCTCGTCATCGGATAGGTTCGTGGGAACCTGCACCTTGATCTCGACGAGCAGCGCGCCCGTACGGCCACGGTGCTTAACGTCGGGCGCCCCCATCTCCTTAAAGCGGAACTTCTTGCCCGTCTGGGTACCCGCAGGCACTTTCAAACGGACCGTCGCACCGCCGGGCGTGGGCACGTCCACCGTGCAGCCGAGCGCCGCCTCGTAGACCGAGACCGGTACCTCCATGGTCACGTCGGCGCCTTTGCGCTTAAACAGCGGGTGCTCCTCCACATGCGTGGTCACGACCAGGTCGCCGCGCTCGCCGCCGGCGACGCCATACTCGCCGCGACGCTTGTAGCGTAGCTTGCCGCCGTCGACCGCGCCCGCGGGCACCGAGACCGTAATGGTCTGCTGCTCGCCTGTCGAGGGAATGCGATAGGTGACCTTGTGCGTCACGCCGCGAAACGCGTCCTCGGCCGTCACATCGACGGTCAGCGACAGGTCGCCGCCCTTGCGAGCGCGGCTGCGACCCGCGCCGGCACCGGCAGCGCCCGCAGCCCCGGCAAAGCCCGAGCCCCAATCGCTGCCCCAGGCACCGTTGCCGCTAAAGATGCTGTCGAAGATGTCGCCCCAGCCGCTGGCACCCGCGCCGGCACCGTAGCCGCCGCCATACGCGCCGCCTGCGCCCGGCATGCCGCCAAACATGAGCATCTGGTCGTACTCTTTGCGCTTCTTCTCGTCCGAAAGCGTCTCGTAGGCCTCGCTGATCTCCTTGAACTTGGCCTCGTCGCCGCCGGCGTCGGGGTGATATTTTTGCGCGAGCTTGCGAAACGCGCTCTTGATCTCTTTGTCGGAGGCGCTCTTGGATACGCCCAGGATGTCATAGAAGGTTTTGCCTGCAGCCATCGTAGCTCCTCTCCTGTTTTATCCGTCGCCCAGCGGGCGGCGGTTCATGCTTTCATATGGCACTAGGCCAGAAAGGGCCCCGGGTGTTGCCCCGGGGCCCTTCTCAATTACTCCTCGGTGCTCTCGGCCGTATCGGCCGCAGCATCCTCGGGCGCCGCTTCGGGCTCCGGTGCGGGGCGCTTTTCGCCACCGTAGGTCACCGTCACCATCGCGGAACGCAGGATGCGGTCCGCCATGCGGTAGCCCTTCTGGTACACGTCGTTGACGGTCTCGTCGTACTGCGACGAGTCCTCGACGCGACCCACAGCCTGGTGCTCGAGCGGATCGAACGCCTCGCCCTTGGGGTCGATGGGCTCAACGCCCTCGTGCGCAAACACATCGAGTAGCTTGGCATGCACCGCGTCGACGCCGTCGACGAACTGCTTAAAGTCGTCGGCAAGCTCTTGGCTGCGGGCATGGTCGATCGCGCGCTCGATATCGTCGACCACCGGCAGCAGCGCCGTGACGAGCTTCTCGGTCGCGCGCTCACGCTCGGCGATACGCTCGCTGGCGGTGCGGCGACGGAAGTTCTCCCAGTCGGCCTGCAGACGGGCGGTGCGCTCGGTGGCGTCCTTCGCCTTGTCCTCGGCAGCCTTCTGAGCCTCTGCCGCAGCATCGAGCTCATTGCGCACATCGGCAAGCTCCTTCTGGGCCTGCTCGAACTTGAGCTTAAAGTCGTTGTCGGCGGCTTCCTCACCGGCGCGGATAGCGGCTTCCACCATCTCGTCCTCGGTCATCGTCGCCTCCTTGTTGGAATCCTCTACCTGGTTCTCGACAGCCTCGGCGGCCTCGGCCTCGTTGGCCTCGGTATCGTCGACGGCCTCTACGGGAATCTTCACGTCCTTCTCCTCAGAGTCAACGGGGGCGGCTCCAACGGCAGCCGCCTCCGTGCGAGCTTTACGGGCGGACATGATTACTTGTCCTCGTCGTCCACAACCTCGTAGTCGGCGTCGACGACGTCATCGTCGGCAGGCTGGGCGCCGGCGGCACCGTCGGTCTGCTGCTGAGCGTCGGCGTAGACAACCTGAGCCAGCTCGTAGGCCACGGACTGCAGGGACTCGCCAGCGGCCTTGATGGCCTCGACGTCAGAGCCCTCGAGCGCCTTCTTGGCATCGGCGATAGCGGCCTCGGCCTTGGACTTCACGTCGGCGGAAACCTTGTCGCCCAGCTCGTTGAGGGTCTGCTCGGTGGAGTAGCACAGGCTGTCGGTCTGGTTGCGGACCTCGACCTCTTCCTTCTGCTTCTTGTCCTCCTCGGCATGAGCCTCGGCGTCCTTGACCATACGATCGACTTCTTCGTCGGACAGAGCGGTGGAGCCGGAGATGGTGATCTGCTGCTCCTTGCCGGTGCCCTTGTCCTTAGCGGAGACCTTGACGATGCCGTTGGCGTCGATGTCGAAGGTTACCTCGATCTGCGGCACGCCACGGCGGGCAGCCGGGATACCGGTCAGCTGGAACTTACCGAGCGACTTGTTGTCGCGGGCAAGTTCGCGCTCGCCCTGGAGCACGTTGATCTCGACGCTGGTCTGGTTGTCGGCAGCGGTGGAGTAGACCTCGGTCTTAGAGGTCGGAATCGTGGTGTTGCGGTCGATCATCTTGGTCATGATGCCGCCCATGGTCTCGACGCCCAGCGACAGCGGGGTAACGTCGAGCAGCAGGATGCCCTCGACGTCGCCGGTGAGCACGCCGCCCTGGACGGCAGCGCCGTCGGCAACGACCTCGTCGGGGTTCACGGACATGTTGGGCTGCTTGCCGGTCATGGTCTTGACGAGCTCCTGGACGGCGGGCATACGGGTGGAGCCGCCGACGAGGATGACCTCGGTCAGATCGGAGAGCTTAAGGTTAGCGTCGCGCAGGGCGTTGGTGACAGGCTGCTTGCAGCGCTCGAGCAGGTCGCGGGTGATCTTCTCGAACTCGGCGCGGGTCAGCGTGTAGTTGAGGTGCAGCGGGCCGGACTGGTTCATGGTGATGAACGGCAGGTTGATAGTGGACTGCTGGGCGGCGGAGAGCTCCTTCTTGGCGTTCTCGGCGGCCTCCTTCAGACGCTGCAGGGCCATGGGGTCCTGACGCAAGTCGACACCGTTCTCCTGCTGGAACTTATCGGCCATCCAGTCGATGACGCGCTGATCCCAGTCGTCGCCGCCCAGGTGGTTGTCGCCCGAGGTGGACAGAACCTCAAACACGCCGTCGGCGAGGTCGAGGATGGAGACGTCGAAGGTACCGCCGCCCAGGTCGAAGACCAGGATGCGCTGGTCGGAGCCCTGCTTGTCCAGGCCATAGGCCAAAGCGGCAGCGGTCGGCTCGTTGACGATACGCTTAACGTTGAGGCCGGCGATCTTACCGGCGTCCTTGGTGGCCTGACGCTGGGCGTCGTTGAAGTAGGCCGGGACGGTGATGACGGCGTCGGTGACGGTCTCGCCCAGATACTTCTCGGCGTCGGCCTTCATCTTTGCGAGCGTCATGGCGCTCACCTGCTCGGCGGTGTATTCCTTGCCCTCGATGTCGACGACGGCACGGCCACCCTGGCCCTCCTTGACCTCATACGGCACGGTCTTGAGCTCGGAGGTGCACTCGGAGTACTTGCGGCCCATGAAGCGCTTGATGGAGAACACGGTGTTCTTGGGGTTGGTGACCGCCTGGTTCTTAGCGGCCTTGCCCACGACGCGGTCGCCGTCGGCACGGAAGCCCACGACAGACGGGGTGGTGCGGTCGCCCTCGGCGTTCACGATGATGGTCGGAGAACCGCCCTCGAGAACGGCCATTGCGGAGTTAGTAGTACCAAGGTCGATACCAAGAATCTTGCCCATTAGAAATTCCCTCTCTCTTGTGCGTTTGCACCGACTCGGCGGTCTGCCAAGCGGTCTTTCGGTTTGTCTTTCAGGATGTAGTGTATCCCCTTATGGACCGGAATATACAAAATCTAAGTCAATTCATATAAGATTTCTTATCACTTAGATTTTAGGTTCTCGAATACGCAGGTAGATGCGCTGATTGAGTTCTCGGCAAATCTCTCGAAATCTATGTAGAGATGGCTGAGGTTTGGGCCGGGGGTGCCTGGGGCTGCTTTACGGAAAGCTCGTCCCGGTTTGAGCGTGGATTCCGGGTCGTAGTTTCCGTCTGAAGGCTCAACCGGAAACCATATCCCGTTTTGAGAGCTGATACCGGGTCGCAGTTTCCGCTAGCGGGCCCAACCGGAAACTGCGACCCGTTTTTCGACCAGGTAACGGGATGCGCTTTCCGAAAGCCCACTCAATTGCTCAATAATTCGAGTCACCTTTAGCTAACATTTGCACAGCTCACCAGCCTCACCTGTGCGTTTCTTAGTAAGCCTTGGCATACTCGGCGAATGGTATGAAGATGCCGGCCAGAGGGTATTGCAAACGGTCGCTCACGTGGTATGTTTTTGCCCGAATCAAACCGGCGCGCATCGCCTGTAGCGTCGGTCAACAGAGAGGAAACTACCATGGCTCATCCCGTAATTGATGCCGACGAGTGCATCGCTTGTGGCGTTTGCGTCGACTCCTGCCCCGCTGGCGTTCTGGAGCTCCAGGACGTCGCTACCGTTGCTGACGAGGACTCCTGCGTCGCCTGTGGCGCTTGCCAGGACGCTTGCCCCGCCGGCGCGATCACCGAGATCGTCGAGGAGTAACAACTCCCCCACTTGCACACTCACAAGTACACCGTGCACAAAAAAGGAGGCCTCCGCATCGCCGCAGAGGCCTCTTTTTTGTGCGGATAGCTAATTTGGCACCGTCGCAGGTTGAGCATAAGTCAGCGAAAACGCCCCTAAGCGAGCAAGGTGACGTGAAAGAGGAGGGAAGCGTACTTTTGTACGCGACCGACGATTGAACGTCAGATTGCCGCTTAGGGGCGTTTGCAGCGTCGGCTACGATAGATCGTCTTCGTAGGGCATCAGGTCTGCCAGATAGCCCTTCTCCTTGAGCATAGCCTCGATCTCGTCGAGGGTTTGCTCATCCTCTGCCGCGATGCGATGGAAGTGATAGCCGCTCGTCACCGTTAGTAGTGGAAAGCTTTTGCCGCTCTCGATATCGTGCAGGTAGCGCTCAACATCGCGACGATTGCGGATGTCCAGGTCGGCCGTGATCTTACCGTACACGCGGTGATTGACGATCACGTTGAGCACGGCGCCTCCGGCGTCGACGATACTCGTGAGCTCATCGCCTGCCTGCTCCATGCTATGGCGAACCTTGACCAGGCGCGTGGGCACGGCGGGGCTGCTGGGGGCCTCCTGCAGCACGTAGCCGCGATTGGTCGCCACGATATCGTGCCCATCGGCGCGCAGCAGGGCGATGTCTTGCACGACAACCTGGCGGCTCACACCCACCTCGCGAGCAAGCGTACTGCCGGAGACGGGGTCTTTGGCTCGCTCGAGCACGCCCATGATGGCATGGCGACGCTCGCGGGCGTCCATTATTTACCGTCCAGCAGACGCAGGTGCTTAAGCGAGAGGTCGAGAATCGGCGCAGAGTGCGTCAACGCTCCCGAGCTAATAAAGTCAACGCCCAGGTCGGCAAGCGCACGGATATTGCTGGCATCCACGTTGCCCGAACACTCGGTCTTGGCGCGACCGGCAATAAACTCAATCGCGGCAGCCATGTCATCGTGGGTCATGTTGTCGAGCATGATGATGTCGGCGCCGGCCTCCACGGCCTCGCGCACCATGTCCAGGTTCTCGCACTCGATCTCGACCGTCGCGGTAAACGATGCATGGGCGCGCGCCATCTCGATCGCACGCGTCACGCCGCCGGCGGCGTCGATGTGGTTGTCCTTGAGCATGACGGCCGTCGACAGATTGTAGCGGTGGTTGCTGCCGCCGCCGATCTCGACCGCGGCCTTCTCGAAGACGCGCATACCCGGCGTGGTCTTGCGCGTGTCGACGAGCACGGTCTTGGTGCCCTCGAGCGCCGCAGCCATCTGGTGCGTATAGGTAGCGATACCGCTCATGCGCTGCAGGTAGTTGAGCGCCACGCGCTCGCCCGAAAGCAGCACGCGCGCATCGCCGCGTACCTGGCCCACATGGTCGCCGGCGTGCACCTCGTCGCCATCGGCAACGTCAAACAGCACCGAGCTCTGCGAATCCAGCAGCTCAAAGGTGCGAGCGAACACATCCAGGCCCGCGATGATGCCATCGGCCTTGGCGATGAGCTCCACCGTGGCGGGACGCGCCGTGGGGCACACGCTCGCCGTGCTCACGTCCTCAAACGTAATGTCCTCGCGCAGAGCCTGCAGAATCAGATCATCGACGACGAGCTTCATGGTAATGGGGTTCATGGTCTACTCCTCCACGGCCTGCGTGCCGGCGGCACGGGCCAGATCATCGATTGCCAGGGTGTCGGCGCTCAGGGCGCGATGACGGCCATCGAGCGCGGGCTCGCCCGCCTGCTCCACGGCGAGCGACTGGCCGGTACGCATGTGCCACGCGGCGCGACGACCCCAGACCAGCGCCTCGAGCAGGCTGTTTGATGCAAGGCGGTTCTTGCCGTGAACGCCGTTGCAGGCCGTCTCGCCGGCGGCGTAGAGCTCGGGCATCGAGGTGCGGCCGTCCTTGTCGACCCACACGCCGCCCATAAAGTAGTGCTGCGTGGGTGTGACGGGAATGGGCTCGTCCAAGATGTCGCGGCCGTCCTCCAGGCAGCGTGCGCGAATGTTGGCAAAGTGTCCGGTTACCACGTCGCGCTCAACGGGGGCAAAGCTCAGCCACTCGTGCTCGGTACCATCCTGCTTCATCTGCTCGCGAATAGCGGCAGCGACCACATCGCGCGGCTGAAGCTCGTCGGTAAAGCGCTCGCCGGCGGCGTTGAGCAAAATCGCGCCCTCGCCGCGGCAGCTCTCGCTGATCAGGAAGGTGCGGCCCGGCTGCGGCGAGAACAGTCCCGTGGGGTGAATCTGCACGTAGTCCAGGTGCTCCATCTTAATGCCATGCTCCTGGGCGATGTAGCAGGCATCGCCGGTGAGCTGCGGGTAGTTGGTCGAGTGGTCGTACACGCCGCCGATGCCGCCTGTCGCCCACAGCGTGTGGCGGGCATGGATCTTAAACGGCTCGCCGGCATGCACGCCCTCGGCGGCATTTGCCAGCTCGTCGGCGGGGCGAACCGAGTTGTCCTCGTCCACGGGAACGGCGATGACGCCGATGCACGCCGTGGCGCCATCACGCTCGCCCGTCAGAATGTCGGTCATGGCCACGTGCTCCAAAATCTGCACGTTATCCAGCTTGCGAACGGCCTGGAGGAGCTTGGTCGTGATTTCCTTGCCCGTAATGTCGGCATGGAAGGCGATGCGCGGGCGACTGTGCGCACCCTCGCGGGTAAAGTCGAGGCTGCCGTCGGCCTTGCGCTCAAAGTCCACGCCCATGGCCAGCAGGTCGTTGATGACCGAACGGCTCGAGCGGATCATGATGTCGACGCTCTCGCGGCGGTTATCGTAGTGGCCGGCGTGCATGGTGTCCTCAAAGAAGGCGTCGTAGTCAGAGCCTTCGGGAAGCACGCAGATACCGCCCTGCGCGAGCATCGAATCGCACTCGTCGACAGCGCCCTTGGAGAGCATGATCACGCGCGTGCTCGTCGGCAGATTGAGGGCCGCGTACAGGCCCGCCACGCCGCAACCGGCAATGACGACGTCGCACTCCATGTCGGGGCATTGTTTGGTTTCCACAGGAATCCTCTCCCTTGTAATGTGGCATAAGGGATGGTCCCTCATGTCACATTGGCTTAGCGCGCCGCGTATTCGAGCATGCGGTCGAGCGTGAGCTTGGCCTGGTCGGCGGCCTCATCCGACACGCCGATCTGCACCTCGCCCTCGCCCGTCTCCAGGCAGCGCACGAGCTTTTCGAGCGTGATGAGATCCATGTTGACGCAGGTGGGCTGCACCGCGGGGAAGTAGAACTTTTTGCCGGTGCCCTGGCAGCGCCGCTCGAGCTCGTAGAGCACGCCGCGGACCGTCACGATGATAAACTCGCTCGCGTCCGACTCCTCGGCATACTTGATAATGCCGGCAGTGGAGCCGATGTAGTCGGCCTCGGCCAGGACGTCGGCCTTGCACTCGGGGTGCGCCAGCACGAGCGCATCGGGGTGCGCCTCCTGTGCGTCGACGATCTGCTCGACGGTGATGATGTGATGGCGCGGGCAGTAGCCGTTGTTGAGGATGACGTGCTTTTGGGGCACCTGCTCGGCCACAAAGCGGCCCAGGTTCTGGTCGGGAATGAACAAGATGTGCTGCTGCGGCAGCTCGGAGACGATCTTGACGGCGTTAGAGCTGGTAACGCACACGTCACTCCAGCTCTTGATCTCGACCGTCGAGTTGACGTAACACACCACGGCCAGGTCGTCGCCATATTCGGCGCGCGCCGCGTCGACCGTCTCGTGCTTGACCATGTGCGCCATGGGACAGTCCGCGCCCGGCTCGGGCAGCAGGACGGTCTTGGTGGGATTGAGTAGCTTGGCGCTCTCGCCCATAAACTCCACGCCGCACAGCACGATAGTCTGCTGCGGCAGGCTCTTGGCAAGCTTTGCCAGGTAGAAGCTGTCGCCGACGTAATCGGCCACAGCTTGAACCTCGGGCGCCACATAATAGTGCGCCAGGATCACTGCGTCACGTTGGGTTTTTAGCTGATGAATGGCCTCGACGAGCTCTGCGGGCACCAGTGCCGCGCGCTCCGTTGCCGTCGTTGCCGATGCCAGGCCGGCCGCGATATCGCGTGCAAGCTCCGATGCATCCATGTTCGCGCTCTGTGCCATCAAGGCCCCTCTCTTTTGGCGAATCTTGGGGCTTTAGTATGACACCTGGCTTTACAGCTGACAAGACAGCTGTAAAGCCAGGTGTAAAGTTGGAATAAGGATTCAATTTTGGGGCGGGTCCATTTTCGAACTGGCAAGCTGAGGACAGTCGAGCTCTCGATAGCGCAGGAGGCATCTTTCGCCACCGCAATACTGCTCGGCGCGAGTTGCGCACCGTGGGGCGCAAACGGGGTGTTCCTCCGCGGGCAGTGCGCACCCAATGTGGCAAAATCGAACTACTAAGGGGGCCCGAATGCTCAAGATCATCGCCTGCGACGACGACGTCGCTTTTCTAGATAGACTGCACCGGATGATCGACCGCTGGTCGACCGAGACGGGCACGGCGGTCGACGTTGCACTCGTCACGCGCGGCGAGGGCCTGCTGGCCCGCCATGCCGCATCGCGCGCCGACATCATTCTGCTCGACGTGATCATGCCGCTCGTCAACGGCATGGACACCGCGCGGGAGTTGCGCCAATCCGATACAGCCGTGCGTCTGGTGTTCCTCACCTCATCGCCCGAGTTCGCGCTGGAGTCCTATGAGGTCCGCGCCTTCGACTACCTACTCAAGCCTGTAGCGTACGAACGCCTAGCGCAACTGCTCGACGAGCTTTCGAGCATGCGACCTGACGCGACCGATGAGCTCGTGACCAAAACGTCCTTTGGATACCATGCTCTGCGCCTGTCCGATATCGAATACGCCGAGGCCCGCAACAAGCACGTGGTATTCCACCTGCGCGACGGGCGCGACATCGAAGCGCTCGAGCCGTTCCGCAACATCGAGGACCAGCTGGCCAAAAACGCGAACTTCTTTAAATGTCACCGTAGCTACCAGGTCAACCTGCGCAATATCGACCACTTCAACCGCACGGATATCGTCATGCGCTCGGGCGCTTGCATCCCGCTGGCGCGCAGTTGCAAGCAGGGTTTCCAGGATGCCTACTTTGCGGCACGGTTCGAGAGCGGGAGGCGCTAATGCTCCCCGCGGCCAAGATGGTACTTTGGGCAATCCACCACGCAACGACCCTGCTTTTTGGCGTTTTTGCCTCGGCGGCGCTCTGCGGTATCGAGATCAACCGGCGTCATGCGCTTGAGCTGGTGATGGTCGGCGCCGTAACCGGATGCGCATTCGGCCTCGCCAATGCCGTCGGCGGCGAGCTTTTCGCCCGTCAGGTATATCCGCTCGTCGTGCATCTGCCGCTCGTCATCTACCTGTGCGCGCGCTATCGCCTGAACCCCCTGCTCGTTATGCTGGGCGTCACCAGTGCTTATCTGAGCTGCCAGTTCAGCAACTGGATGGGCATCGCCGCGCTCGCCGCCACCGACTCGCAAATCGCGTACTACGCGGCACGCATTATCACCACGGCCGTCGTCTTTGCAATCCTGCTGCATTGGGCCAGCGACATCGGTCCGCGCCTGGCGGTTAAAACCCCCACCGAGCTCGAGATTCTGCTCATCCTGCCGCTCGTCTATTACATCTTTGACTACGCCACCAACGTCTACACCACGCTCTTCCACTCGGGCTCCGTGGTGACGGTTGAGTTTTTGGCGTTTGCGCTTTGCGCGTTCTACCTCATGTTTCTTACTGTGTATCTGCGCGAATACGAGGCAAAGGAAATCGCCGAGCGCGAGCGCTGGATGCTCGCGACCCGCGACAGCGCAGCCATCAAGGAGCTCGAGGCCTGGCGCCAATCTGGACGTGAGCTTTCGGTTCTCCGCCACGACATGCGGCACTTCCTGCGCGGCCTTGCGGCTTTGATCGAGGAGGGCCGCATCGACGAGGCGCTCGAGCGCATCGACGAGCTCTGCGAGACAAACGACCGCACCGCTGTGCGCCGCTACTGCGCCAACGACACGGTCAATATCGTGCTTTCGTCATTTAGCTCCGATATCAACCGAAACGGCATCAGCGCCGATTTGCGCGCCGCCGTGCCCGAGAGCGTCCATGTAGCCGACGTCGATCTGTTTAGCGTACTCTCAAACGCCCTGGACAACGCCATCGTCGCCGCAAGCGCCGCTCCCCAGGGCAAGCGATTTGTCGATCTGGACCTGCGTTGCGAGGACGGACAACTGCTACTTTTGGTTTCCAACACGTTTGGGCGCCCGCCGCGCATGGTCGACGGCATGCCCGTGGCCGAGCACACCGGACACGGCTTTGGGACCAGGAGCATTAAGCTTGCCGTCGAGCGCATGAACGGCAACTGCCAGTTTCGCATTCACGGCGATCGGTTTGAGTTTCGCGCAGTGATGTAAGGGCGCGACAAGTCGGCGCCGCGCTCGACCCATCAGGACCGCCTTGCCGGCGCCAGTCCGCTACAGCGGCGCGGCGGCCGGGGTCAGCTGCTTGATGTAGGCCCACATGCGCTGCTTGGCGGCCTTGTCGGTCAGCGCGGCCTCAAAGCCGTCGAGCGCGAGTACGCGACGACCCTGCACGTGGGCGACCAAGCCGGGCTTGAGCATGGCGGTATCAAAGTCGTCGATCGCCACGAGCATGTCTGCGTAGGTCTCGCGCATGGTATCGGCCGCGCGATCGTCCAGCAGCAGGACCGCCTCGGGATCCAAGGCCTCGAGCGCCTCGCGGAACAGCTCGCACGGCAGGTCCTCGCCTATCGCAACCGCCCCGTCGCCCGCGCCGGCAACACTTGCCAGCACGCAGAAATCCTCGGGCGCGTAACCGATGGCGCCGAGCGCCTTACGCAACGCGGCGCCGTCTGGACCGGCAGCCAGCTCGCCACCCGCACGCTCGGCATCGTCTAAATCTCCTTTTACCAGTACAATCGGCGAGCACGCGTTGCCCGCGATACGCACGCCGCGGCCCGCGAGCGATGCGAGCTCCTGCTCAGTCGCCTGGGCGATGGCTTCTTTTTTCTGGCTTTGTGACGTGGGCATGCGCTCTCCAATCGTTTGCATGCCCACCATTATATAAAAGAGCCGCCCGCGAGTGGTTGCATTGCGGGCCGTTGGGTATAAGCACGGTCGTACTGAGTTTTACGCGGCCGAGCCGCGTCGCACTATGGAGGTCACCATGGCTGACATTAAGCAAATTACCCCCGAGAATTTCGATTCCGTCGTTAACGGCAGCCTTCCCGTGCTGGTTGATTTTTGGGCACCGTGGTGCGGTCCCTGCCGTTCGCTCTCGCCTATTGTTGACGAAGTGGCCGACGAGCTGGCCGGCAAGATTACCGTCGCCAAATGCAACGTCGACGACAATCAGGACCTGGCCATGAAGTTTGGCGTTATGAGCATCCCCACGCTGGTTGTCTTTAAGAACGGTGAGGAAATCGACCGCTCCGTCGGTGCGCTGCCCAAGGCTAGGCTGCAGGCGCTGCTTGAGAAGCACCTGTAATACGCCGGTCATGTGTTGCCGTCCATGAGTGGTTTTGTGCCGCTCGCCGGAGAGCCGGGTGTTGCGCCCGCGACCACGGATAGTATGGTAATCACAAACAGCCCCCAGTGAACGGGTGCGGGTCAGACGGACTCGCACCCGTTTTCTTATGCGGCGATGCGTAAAGCGGGCGTAGTAGAATCTGAACCACTGATTAGACCCGTACAAAAGGAGATTCCCATGCATGACGTCGGAATGAACATGAGCCAGCTTGCCATGAGCGTCAAGCAGGTCGACGACACCATTGAGCTCGCTCACGAGTGGAGCCATCAGCTGCTGCATGCGACCGAGAACTTTGACATGGAGCGCATTGGCGCCAAGCTCGAGGCCGCCATGGCGGCGCTCCACGAGGCGCACGATGCGCTCGAGGGCTACGAGGAGGCCATCGAGGCAGATCACAACTCCGTTGGCTCCGTAAAGCTGGTGTAGCGTGGCCGAGCACGAGCACGCCTGCGAGCACGAGCATCCGCACGGGCCGACCGGCGACGTGGGCTGCCGTTGCAGCGGCTCCGCCTCCGAGCTGGTCCGTTTTTCGGTCACCGCTCCCGACGACCTGTTGCGCCGCTTTGACGAGCAAATCGCGCGCCGCGGCGACGTTGCCAACCGCTCCGAGGCCGTGCGCGACCTGATTCGCGCCTCGATCGCCAAGGAGCAGATGCGAACGCCCGACGAGCAGGTCATCGGGTCGCTCACCATGATCTATGACCACCATACCGGCGATCTGACGCGCCGTCTGGACGAGGTGCAGCACGACTACACCGACGAGATTGTCTCGACCATGCACGTGCATCTGGACCACCACAACTGCTTGGAGATTCTGGCTCTTAAGGGTCGCGGCGAGCGTGTCTACGAGCTGGCCGACCGTCTGCTGGGCCTGCGCGGCGTTAAACACGGCGAGCTCACCTGCGCCGCCACCGAGCAGAGCCTGGGGCTGTAGCGGGATTTCCCGCAGCGCACCTGCCAAAAAGGGACAGGTTTGTTTTGGCAGGTTTAACGTTTTACCTACCAAAATAAACCTGTCCCTTTTTGGCAGGTCTCGATGAAGGAAGGTCGCATGCGGCATGTGCATATTCATGTGACGGGCATTGTGCAGGGCGTTGGCATGCGGCCATTTGTGTATCGCGAGGCCATGGCGCACGGCATTTGCGGCTGGGTGCTTAACGCGGGCGATGGCGTGCATATCGAGGCGCACGCCCTAAGCGAGGAGCTCGACGAATTTGTCGCCGCGCTTTCCGAGCATGCGCCTGCGGCGGCTCGTGTGGAGCATGTCGAGGTTATGGACCTAGCGCCCGGCGACTGGGACGCCGCCAACGAGCGGGGCTTTCGCATTGTGGCATCGCAGGATCAAACCGCCCACACGACGCTCGTCTCGCCCGACATCGCCACGTGCGACGACTGCCTACACGAGCTGTTCGACCCCTCCGACCGACGCTTTCACTATCCCTTTATCAACTGCACCAACTGCGGACCGCGCTTTACCATCATCCGGTCGCTGCCCTATGACCGAGCGGCCACCTCGATGGATTGCTTTCCTATGTGCCCCACCTGTGCCGCAGAGTATGGCGACCCGCTTGACCGGCGGTTTCACGCGCAGCCCGATGCCTGCTTTGATTGCGGGCCGCACATTACGTGGCGCGAGGCCGGCGAAGCCGCCGCGTCGCTGACCGTCGGCACCACGCGCAAGACCAGCGACGCCATTATCGACCGCTGTGTTGAGCTGTTGGCCAACGGCGGTATCGTCGCCATCAAGGGTCTGGGCGGATTTCACTTGGTATGCGACGCCTCCAACGAGAAGACGGTAGCCGAGCTGCGCCGTCGCAAGCGCCGCAGCAACAAGCCGCTTGCCGTTATGGTGCGCGGCCTTGCCGATACTGAACGCCTGTGCCATGTCAACATCGTTGAGCGCGGCCTGCTGGCCGGCAGCATTCGCCCCATCGTGCTGCTGCGCCGACGTGCCGTTTGCGAGAGCGGCGGCTCCCCCAACGCGCTCGCGCCGTCCGTCGCGCACAACCTTCCTGAGCTTGGCGTTATGCTCCCCTACACCCCGCTTCAGCATCTGTTGCTTGCCGCGGCAGAAGCCCGCGGTATGCACGCGCTCGTCATGACCAGCGGAAACCTGAGCGAAGAACCTATCGAGACCGATGATGCCCTTGCATGGGAGCACCTTGTTGCCGCCGGCATCGCTGACGCGCTACTTGGCAACGACCGTGCGATTCTCTCGCGCTACGATGATTCCGTGGTGCGCGTGGTCGGTGGGGTCGCCATGCCCGTTCGCCGCGCTCGCGGATATGCACCCCAGCCGCTGCCGTTGCCGGCGCTCGACGGCGCTCCGTCCTGCGTGCTCGCCTGCGGGCCACAACAAAAGGCCACGATTGCGCTCACGCGTGAAGGGACGAACGGCGAGGCAACCTGTTTTGTGTCGCAGCATATCGGCGATGTTGAAAACGGCGGGACCTTCGATGCCTGGAACGCCGCGCGAACGCGCTTGGAAGATCTCTTTGACTTGGCGCCCGCCGCCTTGGCCTGCGATCTACACCCCAGCTATCTGTCGAGCCAATGGGCGCGCGAGCAGGCGCGAAAATGCAATCTGCCGCTCGTCGAGGTGCAGCACCATCATGCGCACATCGCGAGCGTAATGGCAGAGGCTATCGCCGCGGGCCAGCTTACAACCGACGCGCGCGTCCTTGGCATCGCCTTTGACGGCACCGGCGCCGGCGCCGATGGGACCATTTGGGGCGGCGAGTTTCTTGTTGCCAGCCTTGGCGGCTTTGAGCGCGCCGCGCATTTGCGCACCTGGACGCTCCCCGGCGGGGCGGCCTCCGTGCACGACGCCCGCCGCAACGCCTTTGCTCTGCTCAGTGAGCTCGGCCTGCTTGAACATCCGGGGGCCGAGCGGCTCTTGGACGGCCTAGACGAGCAAACACGCAGCGTGACGGCAACGATGATCGAGCGGAACATCAACAGCCCACGCACGAGCAGTATGGGGCGTCTCTTTGACGCCGCCGCTGCAGTTTTGGGCATTTGCGGGCAGGCAACCTACGAAGGCGAGCCCGCCATCGAACTCGAAGCCGCCGCCTGGCGCGCGCTCGGCAGCAAAATTACCCATGTTCCCGGCGATAAAGACGGCTGTTCCGCATCTGACCCATTGCGACTGGACAGTTTGTTCAGATTTGTATTAAAAACGGACCCTCTAACCAACGGTTTTGGCTCAGGTTACCCCGAAGAGGGCTCTCCAGGCACCTCATTTGCGGTTAATTCACCCGCCGGATACCCCAAATCAACCCATTCGGGGCCCTCGCAGACGATCTATACCACCCATTACCACTCTAAAAAGTACAAATCTGAACTAACTGTCCAAGCTACCTCGAGCAGGTCTCTCGTCCTGAGCCCCAGCTCACTTTTTGCGGCGCTTTTGGAGGGAACCAGAGCCAGTGTGCCCGCCGACAGGCTCGCACTCGACTTCCATGTCGCCGTCGCGCGCTCCTCGGCACGCATCGCCAGCGAGATCTGCGCGTGCGAGGGCATCGACACCGTCGCGCTCTCGGGCGGCGTGTTCATGAACCGACTTCTGCTCCAGCTCCTCACCCGCGAGCTCAAAAGCGCAGGTCTTACTGTCCTTATCCCCCATACCGTGCCCGTCAATGACGGCTGCATCGCCTACGGTCAGGCGGCGGTCGCAAGCGCTCGTCTTGCGCAGATCGCATCGCAGTAGCTCGCTCTCGCACACCGCTGTGCCCAGCCGTCTCACAGGCGTAACGCGTTTGCCCGCGAACCCCGCGAGCGCTACCATCAACTGATGGATTATCGAGCGCCTATCCAGCGCAAAACGTATAAAAGGGGAACAATATGTGCCTTGCCGTCCCCGGTAAAGTAGTCAAACGCGACGACGTCCTCAAGGCCACCGTCGATATGATGGGCGTCGAGCGTCCGGTGTCGCTGCGACTCGTGCCGACGGCGCAGGTTGGCGACTATATTCTCGTGCACGCCGGCTTTGGCATCCAAATCGTCGACGAGCAGGAAGCGCAAGAAACGCTCGAGCTCGTTAACGCCATGACCGAACTGGCCGAAGAAGACCAACTGGCCAGCAATCCGGCCGAGGCATACTAGTGGCGGCCGGACAGCCGGTGCGCTCCGGTATCGACTTTTCGGCATTTCGCGACCCCAAGCTGGCTCGCGAGCTCATCGAACGCATTCGCGGTCTTGTCGGCAACCGTACCATCAACCTTATGGAAGTCTGCGGCACGCACACCGTGAGCATCGGCCGCTATGGCTTTCGCTCCATTATGCCGGCCGGGCTCAAGCTGCTGAGCGGCCCGGGCTGCCCCGTCTGCGTTACCGCCAACCGTGACATCGACCACGCGATCGCGCTCGCCAACATAGACGGCGCCATCATCACCACCTTTGGCGACATGATGCGCGTGCCCGGATCGTCCACCTCGCTCGCAGCGCAAAAGGCGGCAGGGCGCGATATCCGCGTCGTCTACTCTCCGCTCGACGCACTCGACATTGCCGAGCAAAATCCCGAACGCCCGGTCATCTTTATGGGCGTCGGCTTTGAGACCACAACGCCCACCATCGCCGCTGCCATCTTGGAGGCCGAGACGCGCGGGCTTTTGAACTTTTCGGTCTATTGCGCCCACAAGACCACGCCGCCGGCGTTGCGCGCCATCGCCAACGATCCCGAGACCGCCATCGACGGCTTTATCCTGCCGGGCCACGTCGCCACCATCACGGGCTTGGCGCCCTTTAGCTTTTTGGTCGACGAGTTCGATACCCCGGGCGTGGTCACGGGATTTGAACCGGTCGATATTCTGCAAGGCATCTGCATGCTGGTCCAGATGGTTGTCGAGGACAGGCCTACGATTGGCAACGCCTACCGCCGTGGCGTCAACGCAGGCGGCAACCCCGTGGCGCGACAGCTGGTCGAGCAGGTGTTTGAGCCATGCGACACCACATGGCGCGGGCTGGGGCCGATTGCCAGCTCGGGCCTTTCCATCCGCCCCGAGTTCTCGCGCTTTGATGCCCGTACCCGCTTTGACGTGCCCGTTGAGGCGACGGTCGAGCCGCGTGGGTGCCGCTGCGGCGACGTGCTGCGCGGGGCCATTACGCCGAGCGACTGCCCGCTCTTTGGCCGCACCTGCACGCCCGAGCACCCCGTCGGCCCGTGCATGGTGAGCTCCGAAGGCAGCTGCGCGGCGTACTACCGCTACCGCGACTATTAGGTTCCGCCGTTCTAACGAGCGGCGGACTGGTCGACGCTGCGCCTCACCCATATAATTCCACCCACGATTGGAGTTTTGGATATGTCCCATAGCATCACCGATAGCACCGTCCTTTTGGGCCATGGCTCCGGCGGTCAGATGATGAAACGCATCATCGATGAGGTCTTTTTGGATGCCTTTGGGACGCCCGAGTTGCTCGAAGGCAACGACGCCGGCGTCGCCGCGCTGCCCGCGAGCGGGCGCATCGCCATGTCGACCGACAGCTTTGTAGTCTCGCCGCAGTTCTTCCCCGGTGGCAACATCGGCCGTCTCGCCGTGTGCGGAACCGTCAACGATGTCGCGACCTCGGGCGCCAACGTGCGCTACCTATCGTGCGGTTTTATCCTCGAAGAGGGCTATCCCATGGATAAGCTCCGCCAGATTGTGCAGACGATGGCCGAGACGGCGCGCGAGGCGGGCGTGTCCATAATCACGGGCGACACCAAGGTGGTCGAGCGCGGCGGGGCCGACGGCGTCTACATCAATACCGCCGGCGTGGGCGAGGTTCCCACGGGCGTGGCGCTCAGCGGCGCCAACTGCCGCCCCGGCGACGTTATCCTGGTGTCAGGCACACTCGGCGACCACGGGATCGCCATCATGAGCCAACGCGAGGGCCTGGCATTTTCGAGCACGATCGAAAGCGATGCCGCGCCGCTCAACCACCTGATTGCCGACGTTTTGGCCGCAGCGCCCGGCACGCGCTGTTTCCGCGACCCCACGCGCGGTGGACTGGCGTCCACACTCAACGAGTTTGCCCAGGCCAGCGGTGTTGCCATGGAGATCGACGAGGATGCCGTGCCCGTGCGCCCCGACGTGCAGGCCGCATGTGAGATGCTCGGCTACGATGTGCTGCAGGTGGCAAACGAGGGCAAGATGGTTGCCGTGGTGCCGGCCGAGCAAGCCGATGCCGCGCTGAGCGCCATGCGCGCCGCCCGCTACGGCGAGAATGCCGCCATCATCGGTCGCGTGCTGCCGCTTGGATCGGACGCCCGTCCCGCCGTGCGCGTGCGCACCGGCTGGGGCTCGACCCGCATCCTCGACATGCTCGTGGGAGAGCAGCTGCCAAGGATTTGCTAGGGCGGAATCGCATGGTCGGCGTGATGTCACCTGATATCCCTGGAGATGTTCAGATTCCAAGCACGCCCACGCGGAAGCCCAGTATTATGGGGTGCGTTTTAAAACCCAATGACGGGAGCTTTCATGGCAGCAGCTTTTTCCCATGTGATCTTTGATCTGGACGGCACCATCCTCAACACGCTCGAGGACCTGGCAGCCGCCGGCAACCATACCTGCGAGGCGCATGGCTGGCCTACATTTGCCGTTGACGAGTATCGCTACAAGGTGGGAAACGGCATGCTCAAGCTGGTTGAGCGCTTTATGCCCGCCGAGTACGCGGGCGACGGCCGTATGTTTGAGCAGACGCTTGCCGAGTTTAGGGCTTATTACGGCGAGCACAAGGAGGACCACACCGCCCCCTATGCCGGCACGATCGAGATGCTCGACCGCTTGCGTGCCGCGGGTGTGCAGCTTGCCGTGCTCACTAACAAGGACCACGTCTCGGCGGCCCCGCTTATCGAGAAGTATTTTGGTTCCGAGCGCTTTGCGCTGGTACAGGGCCGTGTCGATGCGTTTCCGCCCAAGCCCGAAGCACCCGTCACGCTGCATGTGATGGAAGAGCTGGGCGCCGACCCGGCGACCACGCTCTACGTAGGCGATTCCAATGTCGATATCCTGACCGGCCACAACGCCGGTCTTAAGAGCGCAGGCGTCAGCTGGGGCTTCCGCGGCCGCGCAGAGCTGGAAGCCGCCGGCGCCGACTACGTGGTGGACAGCCAGGCAGAGCTCGCGGCGCTGGTGCTGGGCGAGTAGCGAGCGGGCACCAGAGCGAACAAATTGGCATGAAAAGAGGACGGCATAGACCTTCTGGTCATGCCGTCCTCTTTGAATGACAAGTTGTCGCTCTGGTGCCCACGCAGCGTCGAGCAGTTGCGGCGTTTGGTAAAACGCCGCAACGAACTAGTTCATCATCGCATTCATCATCTCGGTGGTTGCGGAATCATCGGCAGACCACTCGTTATCCTCGTTGGCAGAATACTTAAAGGTGACCTTGGTGTCCTTGGTCTTAGCGGCCTTGGTCACGTCGACCATCACCTGGCCGGCCATCTTGTACAGCTCGTCCTCGGAAGGCATCGTATCGAGTGCGGCGATCTTCTCCTGATACTGGGTGGCGAAATCTTCGACGATCTTGTTCATGGACTTGCAGGTGATGGTGACCTCGGCGGTCGCGGTGCCCTTGTCCTCATCGACCGTCACATCACCGATCTTGTAATCAAAACCCTCGAGATAGCTCTTGGCATACTCCTCGGAATCGATGCCCAGCTGCTCAAACTCGTCGCCCGAAGCCTCTTCCAGGCCGGAGAGGAAATCATCGCCGCCGTTCTTGATCTCGTCAAACTGACTCGTAAGGTCGTTGGTGATGAGCTCCTCCACCGAAGGCCCTCCGCAGCCGGAAAGCAAAACCACGCACGCGACCAGGGCAGCCATCAGGGGCGCAAGCAGCAGCTTCTTTTTCATGACATTCCTCCAAACAAGCGGCGCTGCGTTTCCCGCGCAGCGCACGTCGTAACAGTAGGTCCATATTAGCGGCTCCGTTCAACCCCCTACGTCGCAAAAGCGTGGGCGGCTCAATTTGACGAGTGAATGGCCCATAAAGCAAGCCCCCTGCAATAAAATGCGCCTGCTCGGCCTATTAAAAAAGGGTGGCCGGATAACCCGACCACCCTTGTGCATCTTCTGGATGCCGCAGACTACTTGCGGACGACCTTAACGATGGCGTCACCGGCGGCGACGGCAGACTCGGCCTCGACGGCGAGCTCGACATCGGCAAACTCGGCGGTGTTGGACACGGCCACGACGACGCAGTCCTTGTAACCGGCGGCAGCGATCTTGGCGCGGTCGATCTTGAGCAAGGGCTGGCCGGCCTTCACGACGTCGTCGGCCTTGACGAAGCCCTCGAAGCCGTCGCCATTCATGTTGACGGTATCGACGCCAACGTGCACCAGAACCTCGATGCCGCTATCGGACTGCAGGCCCACGGCGTGACCCATGGTGACGGTCACCTTGCCGTCGCAGGGAGCGTAGACCAGGTCGTCCTCGGGCCACACGGCGCAGCCCTTGCCCAAAACCTCGCCAGCAAAGACGGGATCGGGCACGTCGGCCATCTTGATGACCTTGCCCTTGACGGGCGAACACAGCACGTCGGCGCCGGCAGAAGCAGAAATGGAGGCCGGAGCAGCGGCAGCCACGGGCTCAGCCTTCTTCTTGAACATATCAAACAGACCCATACGTTTTCTCCTCTTGATTAAGCGCAACGTTATGCGCATACCTATGGTGATTATAGTGCCAAATGGCCAAAATGCTAAGGCGAGGGCCCGAATCACAAGCCCTTCCAAGCCCTTCCAAAACCTTTTCCCATGGGCACTCATATTGTCGATTAAGCCTCGATAAGCCCCGGGTGAACAAAAGCGTTCCAGATGCCGTCGTCATCGACGTAGGTGGTCACGTAGTCGGCGGCCGGTCCGGCGTGCGGCGGAACGCCGGGGCTCAATTATTCCAAGCCCTCGGTGCCGTTGGACTTGATGATCTTCTGGTATGCGAAGAAGCTGTCCTTGCGGCGGCGCTCGTAGGTACCGGTGCCGTCGTCGTACTTATCGACGTGGATGAAGCCGTAGCGCTTGCGCATCTCGCCAGTGCCGGCGGAAACCAGGTCGATGGGACCCCACCAGGTGTAGGCTATCAGGTCAACGCCATCGGCAATGGCCTCGCCCATGGCCTTGATGTGGCTCTGCAGGTAGGCGATGCGATACGGGTCATGGATGGAGCCGTCCTCCTCGACCTCGTCGTAGGCGCCCATGCCGTTCTCGACCACCATCAGCGGAATCTCGTAGCGGGCGTAAATCTCGTTGAGGGCGATGCGCAGGCCCAGCGGATCGATCTGCCAGCCCCAGTCGGTGGACTCCAGATAGGGATTCTTGCCGCCAAAGGTCATGTTGCCCTCGGTCATCTCGTGATCCTTGTGGGTGCCCACGGTGCCGGACATGTAGTAGCTAAAGGTGTAGAAATCAACCTTGCCGTCGGCGATATCCTGCAGGTCGCCGTCCTCCATCACGAGCTCGACATCGTTCTCGGCCCAGAAGCGCTTGGCATAGAACGGGTACTTGCCGCGCACCTGCACGTCGGAGCAGTACCAGTTCATGGTATTCATCTCCTGCTGCGTGGCGAAAACGTCGGCCGGATCGCACGTGGCGGCGTAGGAAAGGATGAAGCAGTCCATGTTGCCCATCTTAAACTGCGGGTAATGTTCATGGGCATAGCGCACGACGCGGCCGCTGGCGACAAACTGGTGATGCAACGCCTGCATACGAGCCTGCGGCGTGGTGTGGACCGCCGACGCCGGACCCTCAAAGCCCTGAATCATGCTGGTCTCAAAGAGGTTGCCCATGTCCTGAGTACCGCAGTTGATCTCGTTGAAGGTGAGCCAGAACTTGACCTTGTCCTGATAGCGGTCGAAGACGGTCTGGCAGTACTTCTCAAAGAAGCCGATGAGCTCGCGGCTCGCCCAGCCGTTGTATTTCTCGACCAGGTGATAGGGCATCTCGTAGTGCGAGAGGGTCACGAGCGGCTCGATATTGTGGGCGCGCAGGCAGTCGAAGACGCGGTCGTAGAAGGCGAGGCCGGCCTCGTTGGGCTCAGCGTCGTCGCCGTTGGGAAAGATACGGCTCCAAGAGATGGACATGCGGAACATATTGAAGCCCATCTCGGCGAACAGCGCGATATCCTCCTCGTAGTGGTGGTAGAAATCGATACCGTCATGATTGGGGTAGAAGCGGTTGGGGTCGATATCGATCGTAATCTGACGCGGCTCCTTGTAGCTGCCGCCCAAGAAATGGTCGTCGACGGAAGGACCGCGGCCGTCCACGTTCCAAGCGCCCTCAAACTGGTTGGCAGCGGTGGCGCCGCCCCAATAGAATCCCTCGGGGAACTTGATGTTTGCCATGAGCATCTCCTTTGCATCGTGGGTCGATAAGCCGAGTATCGCCCACGCGCGGGACGGGCAGAAGCGGGCGCACCAAACCCGACACTTCTTTTCGCCCTTGCGCCCCGTCACCGCCCCGCCCCTGACACTTCCTGATACCTGCCAAAAAGGGACAGGTTTATTTTGGCAGGTTTTATCTGGGCAAACGCCGGCGGTAGACGGCCGGCGTGCAGCCATAGCGCTCGGCAAACTTTTTGTAGAAGAAGCTCATGTTGGCGTAGCCGGCCTCGCGCGCCGCGGTTTCGGCAGTGGCGCCGGCGTCGAGCAATGTTGCCGCGCGTTCCAGGCGGCTCTCCTGCACGAGCTGCATAAACGTGCGGCCCGTCTGCCGTTTGAGCAGCGCGCTTGCATAGTTGGGACTCAGATGCAGGTGGCGAGCTACGTCCTCGAGCGTACAATCGCAGGCATGGCGCTCGATGTAGCTCACGGCGGCCGCGACCTGCGCCGAAGGCAGCGTGGGCATGTCCGCCTGCAGCAGCGATGTCTCATAGCTTTGCATAAGTTCGACCAGCAGCAACTCAAACAGCCTCGACACGATCTGGGGACTCGCCGCCGTCGGCTCCAGAAGTTCGCACAGCATCTCCTGCATATATCGGCGCACGCGGCGGCTGTTGCCCGTGCGAAAATGCACATGACCGCGGTGGTCGGTTTCGTCATTGAGGGCATTAATGAGGAACTGCGAGACGGCGCTTGACGGCGACAGGCTCTGCTCTAGGCTGCGGTGCAACATCACCCGCGAGATGACGATGCTCAGCATAATGTCATGCTCGCCGAGCTCGCCTACGGCATGCGGACAGGCCGCGTCGAGCAAGAGCACCTCGTTTTGGGCAAGCGTGAGCCGTGCGCCGTTGACGACCTGCGGCGCATGCCCTCGATAGACATAGCTGATTTCGACATAATTGTGCACATGCTCCGGCACGGGGTTAAAGCGCGAGTTGCGCACGATTGACAGGCCCTCAGGCATGCCTTCTTGGTGCAGGGCTCGCGTCGGGTCACCGATTTTATGGATATGTTTTTCACCGATATTCTGCTGATGACCCGAGCTGAACGCATCGTTCCAGTCATAGCGGGTGCCTGCGCAGTAAGCGCGCTCGCTGTCGGTCAGCTTGAGCAAAAGATTGTCCAAACGCGCGATATCCATATCGCCACCATCATTGATTTGGTCATATTCTGCCGTGGTTTTGATATTAGCAGGAGTGTGCGCGCGACGTACTCTGACTTCAATCGATTTAAAAGGTTTGTTTTAGAGGAGTGGATATGGCGGCATACGACAACCATGTGCTTCCGTTCTTGTGGCTCAAGGGCGAGGCGCGCGAGACGATTACCGAATACTTAGAGCAGATTGCCGGGGCGGACATCCACGAGGTCTGCCTCGAATCGCGCACGCATCCCGAGTTTTGTCGCGACGGCTGGTGGTCCGACCTGCGTTTTATCATTGGCGAGTGCAAGCGCCTGGACTTGAAGATCTGGCTGCTCGATGATGCCCACTTTCCCACGGGCTACGCCAACGGCGCGCTTGCAGGCGAGGATGTAGACCCCGCGCTCAAAAAGACCGTGCTTAAGCATCACACGGTAACGGTCGTCGGTCCCCAGCCGTCCACGACCATTAAGCTCGGCAATCTTATGGATCCCACGGAGCACTTTGTGGGCACGGCGACTTTCGACGCAGCCGGTGCACCGCTCGACCTTGAGCTCGCCGTTGAACAGACCGAGGACGGCACTCCCGTCCGCCTGCGCTTTGACGCTCCTGCCGGCATCACCACCCTCGAGCTCTACGTCACCAGCCAAAAGACCGGCTTTCGCGATGAGTACATCAACATGGTCGACGCCGATTCGTGCCGTATGCTCATCAACGCCGTCTACGAACCCACGTTTGAACATCTGGGCGACGAGTTCGGCAAGACCATTCTGGGCTTCTTTACCGATGAACCGGGCTTTATGAACGAGAAGGGTGCGACCCTCGAAGACGCTTCCACCAGCAGCTTTATTGGACGCGGCGATATGGCACTGCCCTGGTCGGATGAACTTGCCCGCCGCTTGCACGAGGAGTTGAGCGCGAGCTGGCTTGCCGAGCTCCGCGGCCTTTGGACGCGCGACCCCGCCGGCGCTCGGGTCCGCCACACTTACATGGACATCGCCACGCAACTCTACCGCGCGTGCTTTGGCGAGCAGATTGGTGACTGGTGCCGCAAGCGCGGCGTCATGCACATCGGACATGTGATTGAGGACAAGAGTTGCCACACGCGCCTGGGCCAGGGCGCCGGACACTACTTCCGCGCGGTCGCCGGGCAGGATATGGCGGGCATCGACGTTGTCATCAACCAACTTGCCCCCGGCGTCGACCACGGACGTTACAGCTACTTCCACGGCGCGTGGAACATGGAGTTCTTTACCTACGCGCTCGCCAAGTTGGGCTCTTCGGCCGCACGCCTCGACCCCAAAAAGCAGGGGCGCTGCATGGCCGAGGTCTTTGGCGCCTTCGGCTGGCACGAGGGCTTGCGCGAGATGAAATGGATCGCCGACCACATGCTCGTCCGCGGTATTAACTGGTTTACGCCGCACGCGTTTAGCATGGCGCCCTTCCCCGATTGGGACTGCCCGCCGCACTTTTACGCACACGGCAACAATCCGCAATGGCCGCACTTTGGCCAGCTCATGAGCTATATGAACCGTACGGCAACGCTGCTTTCAGGAGGCTATGCCATGCGCCCCGTTGCCATCCTGTACCATGCCGATGCCGAATGGGCCGGCAACGCCATGCCTATCGAGCGCGTGGCGGCAGAGCTCACGCGCGCGCAGATCGACTTTGATTTTGTGCCCGCCGAGGCTTTTGAGGATGAGGACCGTTACGAGGTTTCGATTGCCGACGGATTGCTTACCGTAAACGATTGTCGTTACCAGGCGTTTGTTATGCCAGGAGCTTCATTTATTGGCGCTGCGACGGCGGAGGCAGTGAGACGCATGGCGGATGCAGGCGTTATGGTGCTTGCCGTCGACGAGGTGCCCGGCACATTCTACGATACCGATGGCGCGATCGAGCTGGGAGGGCTCGTCGCAACGCCGCTCGCCGATGTCGACCGCGCGCTTGCAAGCGCGGGACTGCAGACCGTTGTGCCTGACACACCGCAGCCTTGGCTACGCGCACTTCGCTACGAGCGGGTGGGCGAGACCTACGTTATGCTCGTCAACGAACACCCACGCGAGCGCATCGACTGCACGGTTGCACTTGCGACAGGCGAGCGCCTTTGCGGCACGCGGCTCGACCTGCTAAACGGCGCCGGGCCCGTTGCGTTTGACGGTGCGTTGGAGCTCGCACCCTTCGAGAGCTGCATCGTTGTTTTGGAAACGAGCAGCGAGAATGCGCCTGGAGACGGCGCAATCGACGCTGACACGTCGCTCCGCCTGCGCATCGAAGGCCCATGGACCGTCGCCCTCTCTCCTGCCGGCAGCAATGGCGCCTTTGGTGAATCACAAAAGCTCAAGCACCTGTGCGACCTTACAGCCGATCTGTTCACCGGCACCTGCGGTACCTACCGATATCATGCGTCGTTTGAGCTGGCCAACGATTGCGCCGACGCCACAATCGACCTGGGAGACGTCTACGAAACCGCGACGCTCACGCTCGATGGACGCCCGCTCGGCACACGCATCTGCCCGCCCTATCGTTTTGCCGCCGGCGCACTCTCCGCCGGTGCGCATGAGCTCACGATCGACGTCATCAACACGCTCGACCATGCGATCCCCGACATTTTCGCCCTCACCGAGCCCGTCGCCCCCAGCGGCATCCTCGGCCCCGTTACCCTTTGCGGGCAAAACCTGCCAAAATAAACCTGTCCCTTTTTGGCAGGTTTGGCGAGTGTGGGAGTTCGCATGGATATCAAACGCAAGATCACCGAGGCGCAGGGCCTCACCCCCACCGAGCAACAGCTCGGCATTGCAGCCCTTGCTATCGGTCAGGACATCCGCGGGCTTTCTATTAAGGAATTTGCCGCGCGCACCAACGTTTCGGTCGCGAGCGTGCATCGTTTTTGCAAAAAGCTCGGCCTCGAGGGCTTTAAGGATCTCAAGGTCGAGCTTATTCGCTTGGCAACCGAGGCGGGAAACCGCCGCGACGTGGACATCAACTTTCCCTTTGATGCCACCTCCACCCCCGCGCAGGTTATGGAGCGCATGGAGGGGCTCTACCAGACCACGCTGGCCGAAACGCAGGAGCTGCTCGACCCCACGCAGCTCGACCATGCCGCCAAGCTCATCGCGAACGCCCGACAGGTCGACATCTACACGGGCTCGCACAACCTCTATCCAGCGGGAATGTTCCGCGACCGCCTGCTCTCCGCCGGTAAAAGTGCGACGTGCCACAACGGTGTCGAGGCCCAGGTGCGAACGGCGCTCGCCTCGGATCCCGACCATGCGGCAATCGTCATCTCCTACAGCGGCCTTGCCCCCAACCTCAAGGACATCTTGCCGATCCTCAGCAGTCGGCATGTCCCGGTCATCGTCATCGGCACGCCTTATTGCGCGCGCATTCACCCCGGCTTTGCCGCCTACCTTACGGTGAGTGACCACGAGAGCATGACGCATCGCATCACGCAGTTCGCCAGCCACATCGCCGTGCAATACGTGCTCGATTCGCTCTACAGCAGCTACTTCGCCAAAGACTACGCCCGCTGCTCCGAATTCCTGGAGCGTTCGTTCCCCTATACTCGCCTGCCCGGGCTTAAGTAGTCGTTTAAGAACGTCCCCAATGACTACTCTGGCAACGGCAGCGAGCGGGCCGCATTCGGAGCAAGACAACGCCGCAAGTAGAGGACGGACAGCGAGCGACGTCCAGGGCGAACAAGTTGGCGTGAAAAAGGCGAGGCATTGACCTTCTGGTCATGCCTCGCCTTTTGAATGACAAATTGTCGCTCTGGGCAGCGCGCAGCGTCGGCCGGTTACGGCGTTTGGTAAAACGCCGTAACTACTCCTGTGCTCCGTACTGCTCGTAGTAGGCGTCGATGGCGGCCTTAAGCTCGTCATCGATGACGACCTTGCCATCGATCTCGTGGTTGTAGAGGGTCTCGACGACCTCGGCCATGGAGACGATGCTCGCGACGGGGAAACCGTACTTTGCCTCGATCTCCTTCTGAGCGGTGGTCACGCCACCCTTGCCGACCTCCATGCGGTTGAGAGACACGATCAGGCCCTTGATTTCGACGTCGGCAGCAGCCTTAACCTTGGGATAGGTCTCGTCGATGGACTTGCCGCTGGTGGTAACGTCCTCGACCATGACCACGCAGTCGCCGTCCTGGGGCTCATAACCCAGCAGGTTGCCCTTATCGGCACCGTGGTCCTTGGCCTCCTTACGGTCGCAGCAGTACTTGACCTCCTTGCCGTACAGCTCGTGGTAGGCAATTGCGGTCACGACGGCCAGCGGAATACCCTTGTAGGCCGGTCCAAACAGCACATCAAAGTCGTCGCCAAAGTTATCGTGGATGGCCTGGGCGTAATACTCGCCCAGCTTCTTGAGCTGATAGCCCGTCACGTAAGCGCCGGCGTTCATAAAAAACGGGGACTGACGGCCGCTCTTGAGCGTAAAGCTGCCGAACTTAAGAACGTCGGACTCAACCATAAACTTGATGAACTCTTGCTTGTAAGCCTCCATGCGGGCTCCTCTCGTAATCGCGTACGTGCCCTCCAGTTTAGCGCAGGCGAAGCGTCGATGCGGGTGCGCTTTGGAGCCACATCCCCCCGTTAGAGTAAGGAACTGGGCGGCGCCTCATACGCTAGTCCTTGGGTGCCCAGGACCAGAAGAAGTTGATAAGGGCCACACGCGAGTCGGTACCGGTCTTTCTGTTGATCGAGGAAATGTGGCGGTAGAGCGTAGAGCGCGAAAGGAAAAGCGTTGCGGCAATGTCCTGAACGCTCCGATCCGAAACGACCAAGGCCTCAAGAATATCGCGCTCGCGCTCTGTAAGCCCAAAGGTGGTGACGAAGGCATCGAGGCGCTCATCGGGCGTGGGCTCCGCTGCCTCCACAAGCGCGGGGTCGGAACATGCGGGCGCAAGATCTCCACCAAGATTGTCGGCAGCAAGCGCCAGCCCGTCCTGCATCACGGCATCATCGGCCCGTTGCCCCGACTGTCCCAACAGCGTAATCGCAATACCCACAAACATCACGAGTGCCGCGCCGACTGCAGCCAGCACGTTTTGACTCGAGATAATCGCTACCGCCGGCGCCGTCACGAGCATCGAGCACACGTTATTGACGACGCGGCCCATGCACGGCCAAAAATATGACCAGTGCGCATAGAGCGAGATAGCGGCGAATTTTGTGGTAAAGAACACCACAAAGAAGCCCGAGCCCAGATAAAAGATGATCGTGGCAGCAAGCTCGTTGCCGCCATTGCCATCGATGATGAGCACAAAGAAAGAAAGCGTGGACAGCATGGCGACACATGTCATGCCGATATTCATATACGAACGGCCGCTCAGGTCAAATAGGGCGCCGGCGGCCAACGAACTCGCAACAAGCAGCAGGCGCGGCCAATCACCCAAATCAACGGCTCCGGTAGCATGCAGGGTTGTGAGGCCCGCGTTGAGAGCGGCGAATACGCCGGAAAGATACGCCGTCGCCACGGTCAGGCGAACTACGGCGCGGCGGAATGCCGCCTTTGTCTCGGGCTCGTCATGCCACTTGGCGCCATATTCCAAAGCATCTACCGAAAGCCCGGCAGCACTGGGTTCAAAGTTGGGATCGGACTCATCGCGCAGTTTGGCGCGTCGGGCACCGTGAAGCAACGCCACCTGCGCGATCGCACCGACGACCAGAACAGCCTGCTGAGGAATGCCGGCAGGTATCACCATATGGTTGAAGACCTGCACCAGAACGCCCATGGCGTAAGAAAGTGCGGCGGCGCGCGCCAAGCAGGGCGTCCGCGCAAAGCGCCGCGCAAAGTTTGCATGGGCAGTCGATCCGCAGTAGCCCAGCGCGCAGCACGCCACCAAACCGCCGGCGATTACCACCTCAGTCCGAACCGCCATAATCAACAGCAGGAATGCCGCCACCAGCAAAACACCCGTAACGTCACTCGTTGCATCGATGGCATGGGGACGGCGATAGTACAGAACGGGACGCACAAGAAAGCCAATCACACTCGCGCCGAGGACAAGGCTCTCATAAATAACGACCTCGTTCGGAGACACGAACTCGGCCATGCGCACATCAAAGAGATACTCGCACGCCAAAAACGTGAAGAAGAACAGAGCCAGGCATATAATCTCCTGAATGCCCCGACGCAGACATGCGGTTGTGTCTCCCGTGCCTCTCATGGTTAACCCCCAGCCGCTCAATTGTCTGGAAAGCTATTTTAATACAGAACCAGTCTCAATATCGAAGCCAGGCTCGAAATGCCGCTCATTTCGAGCCCACCGTCCACATCACGCCGCGATTTTGAGCCACATGGACCAGAAGGGACACGCGAGACCTCTAGCTCGGCTAGGAGCGTCTCCAACTACCACTCATTTAAGTACGTCCCCAATGAGTGCGACGGAATGGCTCCCTTGGCAGCTTAAAGCTGTCATGCAGGAACCATTCCGTCGCAGCCTCATGAAAGGGACTGGATTGTAAATGTTGGAGAAGAGCCGTTAGCGCCCGGGGGCCAGGATCACCAGTGCGTCGTGCTCAAAGGGATGCTGAGCCACGCGCACGGTGCCGTCACCGTTGTCGCGAACGGGCAGCTTGGCGATGCGCTTATCCTCCATGTCGAGAACCGTCGCCGTCCAGCCGCGCGTGCCGTCGAGCTTAAACTTGAGCGCCGTAGTGCGCGGCAGGTACGTGACGACGCGATCGCCAACGCGCGCCACACGAATGGCCTCGCGCGCGTCATCGAGCAGCTCCTGTGCCGGAACCACGGCAAGCGCGTCGTCGCCAGCCGTAGCGCCCAAGCCGGCAAGCACATGCTCGATCGCGCCAAAGTCCCAAACGCCCGTAAACTGCAGGCACTCCTGCCAGCGGAACGGCATGTCGAAGCCCTCGCCCAGCACCGAGCCCTGGCTCCTGCTGGTCTGCCAGTTCCAAACGCCGTGCGCACCATAGGTCACGCCAGCGCTCGCACCGGCAAGGATCGACGACCACACGCTCGCGCGGCAGTCCTGCGCGGTGAAGCGCCAGTACACGTTGCGTGACGCGCCCATCTGCTCGTAACAGGGCTCGGAGTTGACCATCGGCTTTTTGGGGTAGTTGGCGGTAAAGTCCTGCGGCAGGCGCCAGGCCTCGGGCTGGCCCTCGTAGTTGTGGCCGGGCTGGAACATGTAAAAGTCCAGACGGTCCAGGTACTGTGCCGGAATGGTACGGTTGCCGCGGTTGATATGCATGGTGCGCAACGCCTCGGGCGCGCGCTTGACGACTTCGTCGAGAGCATCCTCGTAGTAGGCGATCGCCTCGTCGCTGGTAAAGTCGGTATCGCCCGTCACCACGTAGACGGGGTCGAACTCGCCCAGGTTCTCGACGACGCGGGCAACGTGGGCACGGACTTCCTCGCGTGGCATAACCTCGGCACCGCAATGCCCAGCGATCTTGGCACCCCAGGTGCCGGGCACGTAGTTGCACCACATAAGCACGAGTGCCGGACGAATGCCGTGCTCGACGGCAGCGCGACACATGGCAGCGGCGCGATCCCAGTACGCTTGGTTGGGGCGGGACCAATCAAAATGCACGCCATCCTCGCTGGCATAGGGCCAAATGCCCAGATCGGGGCAGCAGCGATCCCACTGCGGCAGCGTGTTGATCTGCAGCACGTTCATGCCCTGCTCGGAGCGACGGGTCAGATAGTAGTCCCAATCGGCCTCGGTAATGCTCGTAAACGCGCTCCAGCACGTATCGGCAAACCAAAAGAACGGTTTGCCCTCGCACAAAAAGCCGTCCTGACGACCGTTGACGGCCAGCTTTCCCAAACTCATCTGCATGTCCTTTCGTTTGATAAAGGAGTTGCGAACCGGCAGATTCTTTCGCGGTAACCCCGCGCGAAAGCCCCTGGCGCTTAGCAAGCCCCGGCGAGCAGGCGCCACGCGCCCCCAATCAGTCTACCTTGTAAAAAGGGCCCCGCCGGGCTTGCGCCTGACGGGGCCCTGTCGTGTAGGTAAGGTCGTATGTGACCGAATGGTTTGGCCTTAGGCCTCCATCTCGGCGAGCTCCTCCTTGGAGAAGCCAGTGACAAAGACGACGGCAGCGGCGATGGCAAAGGAGATTGCCATACCGACGATAGCCCAGACGGTGTTCATCTGGCCACCCTGCAGGTAGTTGGTGAAGACCAGGAAGTTGGAGGCACCGCCGGCCAGGTAGTAAGTAACACCCATGAGGCCGGAGAACACGGCACCGATGGCACCGCCGATGAACATACCGAGCATGGTGCGGCGGAAGCGCATGAGGATACCGAAGAGTGCGGGCTCGGTGACGCCGCCGGCGATGGCGGAGATGACGTAGCCCAGAGCAAGACCCTTCTCGTCGGGGTTCTTCATCTTGAGGAAGGCACCGAAAGCGCAGCCCCAGACGGCGGCCATAGCGCAGTTGGTGGAAACGAAGACGAAGGGATCGTAGCCGGCGGCGATGATCTGAACCTGAGCGAGCAGGATGACGGGCATGTGCATGCCGCAGACCACGAAGAGCTGCCAGAAGGCGCCGAGGACGGCCATGACGATCAGGATGCCGATACCGCCAAGGTCGGCGAGACCAAAGAGGGCGTTGGCAATCAGCGTACCGAGCTCGTTGCCGATCGGGGCAAGGACGATGAAGGCGATGGGGATGGTGACGATCATGGTGCAGAACGGCGTGAAGACCGTGGACAGCACGTCGGGCATGACCTTCTTAAAGAACTTCTCAACAAAGTAGAGGACCGGCACCGAGAGGATAATCGGCAGGACGGACTGCTGGTAGTTGGCAGCGGTGATCTGGATGCCATAGACGGAGATGATTCCGCCACCCTCCTGAGTCGCGACACTCACGACGGACGGGGCCATGAGAGCGCCGCCGAGGAGCATGCCCAGAACCGGAGAGGCGCCGAGCTTCTTAGCAGCGGCATAGCCCAAGTAGATGGGGATAAAGGTAAACGTGGCCTCGTACAGGGTGGTGTAGAGGAACGTGTAGGTCGGATCGGTATCGGAGATAACGCCGAGCATGGTGGGACCAAGAACCGCAGCGATGGTGCGGAACAGACCGCCGGCCATGAGCAGCGGAATCAGCTGGGTCATGGAACCCGACAGGTAGTCGAGGATGATGTTGGGCAGGTTCTTGAGCTCGAACTTCTCCTTAGGAGCGTCGAGGTTCTCGTCGACCGCGGCACCCTGCTTGACGCCGGACATGGCGACGAACTCGGCGAGCACCTTGGGCACGTTCTGGCCGATGATGACCTGGAGCTGGCTGCCGGCGAACTGGCAGCCCAGAACACCCTTGACCTTCTTGATCTTCTCCACGTCGGCCTTGCTGTTATCCTTGAGCGTCAGACGCAGGCGCGTCATGCAGTTGGTGGCGACGGTGACGTTTTCCGCACCGCCCACGAGCTCGAGGACATCGGTGGCAATCTGCTTGTTATCTACTGCCATGGGACCCCTCCCCATATCGTCGTGTGCCTAATCGCTTGGGCGCAGGCACGCCTTTGGCCCGGTGACTATAACCCCTTACGGTTACCGAACCCTTGGATACGCTGTCGTAAACAATCTGTTTACTGAACGTTTACAGCGCTTAGTTTACACTCAGCATTGAATTTGTGGCAGTTTTGCCGTTTGCAGTCCGGTGAACGGTAGGAAATCGGGGGTGAACGTAATTGAATGCAGAGGCATTACATATAGTGCCATTTATTTATAAATGGTCTTTTACGTGGGATTTTATATAATCTGGCATCTCAATGCCTTGTTGACTCATCAACAAAAGCCCTGCTAGATAGTAGTAAACGAGTGTTTAGTAGTTCATTGAACGTTTGATGCTACCGTTTACCGAGTTCATCCGCTTATTCTCAAATTCTGCTTTACACTAAACATGTTTAGATTGTATTGCCGCGATTGTTTAGCACGCGCGGCACAAGGGAGGCAGCTCATGGAACTCAAATCGTGCACCTACGCAACCGTCAGCACCTTGGGCGACTTTGGCCCCTGGATCAGCAAGGTCGTTCTCGACCTACCCTGCACCGTGCGCGCCAACGATGTCGATGCGAACACTTTCCATATATATGTAGAGCGTCACGAGCGCACGGGCGAGGTCCTGATGCGCAAGGAGCACGGCGCCGACCATGCCACGCCCTCCGTGGGTTACATCGACGTTCTCGCCGCGTATCCGAGTGACGAGAACGGCCGCAAGCTCGCCGTGGGCACCCATGTGGCACTCGAGGTCGCCGAGCAGCGCCTGACCAAAAAGATCGAAGGCGGCGTCATGGGCTCGCGCATGCTCGATAACCAGCTTCACGTCACGCAGCTCGCGGCTCTTCCCGGCGACGACGGCGAACCCACCTGCGGCCTGGTCTTCGATACCTGTCGCGGCGACATCTGCCCCGCGCTCAAGGGCTGGAGCAATGCCGTGCAAAAGACCGCCGTCAATGGCATCGCGCTCGAGTACGGCTTCTTTGAGCCCAGCTTTAAAGCCGAGGACTCGGCCTGCTTCAATCCCTTCGCGCCCGAGGCCACGGTCGTGCCCCAAAAGGCCCCGCTCGTGGTGTACCTACACGGCGCTGGCGAAGGCAGGGGTGCCACGCAGGGCGAAGGCGCCACGCGCGCCTATATCGGCAACCGTGTGACAGCCATTAGCCAGGCGCAAATCCAGCGCTACTTTGGCGGCTTTGCCTGGGTGCTCGTGCCGCAGTCTCCCACGTTTTGGATGGATAACGGCGTCGAGCAGCTCGGCCGCTCCAACCAGAGCATCTACTCCCCCGTACTCAAGGCGCTCATCGACGAGTTTGTCGCCGAGCATGCCGAGCGCATCGACACCGACCGCATCGTGGTCGCCGGCCTTTCCAACGGCGGCTTTATGACCCTGCGTCTGTGCGCCGACTACCCCGATTTCTTCGCCGCCGGCCTTCCCTGCTGTGCCCCGTGGTACAACGCCACGGACGAGGACGTAGCCGCGCTCGCCAAGACGCCGCTGTGGTTTACGCACTCCAAGGGCGACGAGCTCGTGTCGCCGCAGCAGACCGTGCTGCCGCTCACGGCACGCCTGCGTGACGCCGGAGCCAACGTGCACCTTACCTACTTTAGCCATGTCGAGGACCTGACCGGTCGCTATCGCGAGGCCGATGGCTCGCCCAAGAAGACGTTCAACCACGGCGTGTGGATCCACCAATTCAACGACCTGTGTTATCAAGACTTCGACGGGGGCAGCGTGCTCATCGACGGCGAGCCGGTGGGCTGCTGGGAGTGGTCGGCCAGGGTCAATAGGTAATCCGTCCCGGCGCGGGGACCGGATGTTAGTTTTGCAAACGTCCTCGGGCATGCATGGGGCGGCGCTTTGCGCTTCGCGCTGCGCCTTCCCATGCCCCCTGCGGAATGTTTGCAAAACTAACACCCGGCCCCCGCTGCGTTGCCATTGTCGTTGGCCCTGGCCGGCCGCTTCCGGCAGCACGCCGGGTCGGCGGCGATGGGGACCGGGTCCCGTCTTGCCTTGCGCGTAACTGGCTGAATTGATTTTGATTGGAGCTGTTCCTATGTCCCAAGAGTTAACTCGGGTGATTGTTACTACCGATATGGAAGTCGACGATATGAACTCGCTCGTTCATTTGGCTCTGTATCTTAATGTGCTTGATGTTCAGGCTGTGGTGTACACGGCTTCGCAGTATCACTTTCTTGGGGATGGGGTTCATACGCTGGGCGAGGTGAATTCGCATTGGCGGACCAAAGGGCGTCGCTCTTATGAGTGGGATGTTGTGCCTCATGAGCCCGATCCGCTGGCCGGCGAGCTTCGTGAGTATCGTCCGTTTCCCGAGCATTGGATTGAGAGTCTCTGGAGTAATGAATATGCCCAGGCTTGGCCGCAGTTGCAGGCGAATGCGGGCGCTGCCGGTGAGCCGCCGTTTCCCACGCCCGCCCAGATGATCGAGCGCACCTTTGTGGGAAATGTTGCCTTTGAGGGTGATGTGACTGAGGAAACTGAGGGATCTCGTGTAATTGCGCAGGCAATCTTGGATGATGATCCGCGTACGTTATGGCTGCTCAGCTGGGGTGGCATGAACACCATCGTTCGCGCCCTCATGAGTATTGCCGAGCGTTATCGCGCCACGCCCGAATGGCCTGCCGTGCAGCAGCGGGTCTATCAGAAGGTGCGCGTGATGGGCGTTGCCGATGGCGTGGGGCAGGACAACTCATGGCTCGACCATGGACGCGAGCTCTTTCCCGAGCTCATCTTTTGGTGTGTGCCCTATATGTATGGCGGCTATGTCGATGCCAAGATGGCTCAACCCGATACGTTGCCGCTGTTTAAGGCACCTTGGCCTGAGCAGAATCTCACGCAGGGTAACGGCCCCCTCATGGCACGCTACATGCTCTATGGCGACGGCAAGGTCTACGAAAATGAGCCCGAGCGCTTTCAGTTTGGCAAGCATGCCCGTCTGGATTGGGGTCTAGAAGGCATGCCCGCGATGCAGTTTGAGCGCGGCGACTTTATGGCCGAAGGCGACAGCATGACCTATATTCCGCTGCTGCCGTTTGGCCTGCGCGGCATCGACGACCGCGGCTTCGACACACTGCTCGGCCGCATGTTTCTTGATGGACATCCCGATACGGACGCACCCGCCGGTTTTGCCGCCATCGGCACGCCCGTAGACGGCAACCCCAATCCCTACCTGCGCGCCTATCAGGAAGACTTTGCCGCCCGCGCGCAATGGTGCGCCCATGATCCGGCAGCTTGTTCGCATCCGACACATGTTGTCGAGGTCACGGCCGACCGCAGCGCTACAGCCGGCGAGCACGTCACCCTTGCAGCGACCGTCGTCGACCCCGACGGCAAGGGCTTTGATGCACATTGGGATGTCGCCGTGGACCCGTCGAGCTATGCAGGCACGCAGGATCTTTCGCTGTGGCAGGAATGCACGGTGAGCACCGCTTTTATCGTGCCCGCCGACGCGCAGCCCGGCGACCGCTTCGTGCTCACCCTTACCGTGCAGACGCGCGCCGAGCGCCCCTGCAGCCGCTACGCCCAGGTTGCCGTGACCGTGGCATAGCAGGGACGGCGCCCACATTCGGCAGCCGCCACATTCGGCATGGACTGTCCCCAGCTGCCACTCATTTAAGTACGTCCCCAATGAGTGGCCGAAAATGGGCCATGTGTCCCAGTTGTGGAGACTCCTTGAGCCGTCTGGGTATCGTGAAAGATCGCGCGCTCACCCATCATCAAAAGTGACACACGCTACCTGTTGATGGGAGGCAGCCATGGGCTTCTTTGACAAGATGTTCGAGAAGAAAGAGTGCGCGATTTGCGGTACCGAACTGGGGATTTTGGGAAAGACCAAGATCAACGAAGGCTACCTGTGCAAAGAGTGCGCAGGCAAGCTCTCCCCCTTCTTTAGTGGTTGGCGCTCCAGCACCGCGGACGATATCCGCGAGCAACTCGCCTACCGCGAGGCCAACGCCGAGCGCCTGGCCTCGTTCAACCCCACGCGCACACTCTCTGCCGGGCGCACCAACATCATGCTCGACGAAGACGCGGGTCTGCTGATCATCACTTCGCAGAGCCGCTGGCGCGACGCCAATCCCGACATCATCGAGTTCTCACAGGTACTCGGCTGCGATATGGATATCGACGAGCATCGCACCGAGATCTATCGCGAGACCAAGGACGGCGAGCGCGAGAGCTACAACCCGCCGCGCTACGACCTGGATTACGACTTTAACCTGACCATCCACGTCAACACGCCGTACTTTACCGAGATCAACCTGCGCGTGAACGACTCCACCATCGATCAGCGTGGCTCCATCGAATATCGCGAGGCCAAGCGCCAGGCAACCGAAGTCCGCGATGCGCTGGTACAGCTGCGTCAGGAGACACGCGACAGCGTCGTGGCCGCCAAGGCCCCCAAGACCGCGGTCACCTGCCCCTTCTGCGGTGCAACCACCATTCCCGATGCCAGTGGACGCTGCGAATACTGCGGCGGCGCCATCGGCGCATAGCCTCCGGCACGGAAAGGACCGATCATGGCCTTCGAGAGTGTCAACTATCAGTGCCCCGCGTGTGGCGGCCCCCTTCACTTTGCCAGTGCCGAACAAAAGCTTGTCTGCGACTACTGCGATTCGCGTTTTGAAGTCGAGGAAGTCGAGGCCCTCTATCGCGAGCGCCAGGACAAGGCAGATGCCAAAGCCGATGCCGCAGCCGCGGCCCCCAAACCTGCTGTCGACGATGCCGTGCAGGATCTGGCCCAAAACGCCGGCTACATCTGCTCGTCGTGCGGCGCCGAGCTGGTCTCGGACGGCACCGTCGCCGTTACCACCTGCCCATACTGCGGCAACTCCGCCGTGGCGCCCGGCCAGCTCTCGGGCGACTTCTCACCCGACCTGGTGATTCCGTTTAAGCTCGGGCGCGATGATGTTATGGCAGCACTCAAAGAGCATTACAAGGGCAAAATCCTGCTGCCCAAGAGCTTTGTCACCGGCAACCACATCGACGAGGTCCAAGGCGTTTACGTGCCATTTTGGCTCTACGGCGCCCGCGTGGATGGCGAAGTGCACTTCGATGCGACCAACGAGACCGTGACCGAGGAATCCGACCGCACCGTCACGACCACCGACCACTACGACGCCTACCGTAAGGGCAAAATCTCGTTTGAGCGCGTGCCCGTCGACGGATCGTCCAAGATGCCCGACGGCCATATGGATGCCATCGAGCCGTTTGACTACGACGCGCTGCGCCCGTTCTCGGTCGCGTATATGCCCGGCTACATCGCCAACCGCTACGATGAGGATTGCGAGACCTGCAAGGCGCGCGCCGAGCGTCGTATGGAAGAAAGTACGATTTCGGCCCTGCGCGAGACCGTCGTCGACGAATATGACGATGCCACGGTCGAAAGCAAGCAGCTCGACTACACCTGGGAAGACAGCAACTACGCTCTGTTCCCCGTGTGGATGCTTTCCACCTCGTGGAACGGCAAGAGCTACCTGTTTGCCATGAACGGCCAAACCGGCCGCATGGTCGGCGAGCTGCCCTGCTCCAAGCCCAAGCTCGCCATCGCCTCGGTGCTGTTCTTTGTGATCGGGTTTGTCCTCTCCCAGATTCTCTTTATGGGCGAGAACGCCTTCGATCCGGACTACCTCACCTTTGATATCGAGGGCATCCTCATCAACATCGTCGCACCGCTGATTATCGTAATCATCGGAGACGTGCTGCTGGTAGGCCAGCTCAAGACGGCCAACGAGGCCACCCACGCCGATTGCTACTGCGGCGAGCTCGACTTGACCGAGAAGCACGACACCTTCAGCCACACCGAGACCACCGTTGTCATGAAGGACAACAAGGACGATTAGCCATTCTGACCAATACCACCCGGCCTTTGACGAGAAAGGAAGATCACCATGGGACTCTTGAAAGCTGGATTGGGTGCTGCCGGCGGCGTCATGGCCGACCAGTGGAAGGAATATATCTATTGCGAATCGATGCCCGCTGACGTCTTGGCCTGCAAGGGCAGCAAGCGCACCGGCGGCCGCAGCTCCAACACGCGCGGCGAGGACAACGTCATCTCCAACGGCTCCGTCATCGCCGTCAACGACGGCCAGGGCATGCTCGTGGTGCAAAACGGCAAGATCATCGAGGTCGCGCTGGAGCCCGGCGAGTTTGTCTTTGACACCGGCAGCGAGCCGAGCGTCTTTAGCGGCAACCTGGGCGACTCCATCAAGGAGACGTTCGCCAATATCGGCAGCCGTTTTACCTTTGGCGGCGACGCGGGCAAAGACCAGCGCGTCTACTTCATCAACACCAAGGAGATCATCGGCAACAAGTACGGCACCGCCTCGCCTGTGCCCTTCCGCGTGGTCGATAACAACATTGGCCTGGATGTCGACATCTCCGTTCGCTGCAACGGCGAGTATTCGTACCGCATCACCAACCCGCTGCTGTTCTACACCAACGTGTGCGGCAACGTGACCGATAGCTACACGCGCGATAAGATCGACAGCCAGCTTAAGTCCGAGCTGCTCACCGCTCTGCAACCCGCCTTTGCCAAGATCTCGGAGATGGGCATCCGCTACAGCGCTATCCCCGGCCACACCACCGAGCTCGCCCGCGCGCTCAACGAGGTTCTCTCCGCCGACTGGCGCGACCTGCGCGGCGTCGAGATCGTGAGCTTTGGCGTCAACTCCATCGCCGCCTCGCAAGAAGACGAGCAAATGATCAAGGACCTGCAGAAGGCCGCGGTCATGCGCGATCCCACCATGGCAGCCGCCAACATCGCCAGCGCCCAGAGCGATGCGATGCGCGCGGCAGCCGCCAACCCCAACGGCGCGATGGCCGGCTTTATGGGCATGGGTATGGCGGGCGGCATGGGCGGCATGAACGCCAGCCAGCTGTTCGCCGCCGGCCAGGCACAGCAGCAGGCCGCCCCACAGCCGGCTCCGGCACCCGCCCCCGCACCGGCTCCTGCCGCTGCCCCCGCGGCCGGCGCATGGACCTGCAGTTGCGGTGCCACCAACACCGGCAAGTTCTGCCCCGAGTGTGGCAGTCCCGCACCCGCCCCGGCACCGACCAAGTGGTTCTGCCCCAACTGCGGCAGCGAAAACGGCGGCAAGTTCTGCAGCAACTGTGGAACGCCCAGGCCCTAGCCCCTCTACCTGGTAATTGGCGGGGAGGTCCGCCACCCCCGCATTTGCTTCTATGGGTTTCGTTCGATAAAGGAGGACACCATGAAGACAACGTTCAAAAAGTCCGTACTCGCATTTCTGACATGCGTCCTGGCGCTCGCCTTTGCCCTGACGGGCTGCAGCGGCGGCGGCAAGGACCCCAAGGCCAACTTCGTCGGCAGCTGGGAACTCTCGGGTGGAACCCTGGAGGGCGAAGAGCTCACCGATGAGTACATGGATATGCTCAAGGAGTGGGGCCTCAACTGTATCCTGATCCTCGACGAAGACGGCACGGGCGTCCTCGACATGTTCCTTGAGGTCGCCGACCTGAAATGGGAGGCCAAGGACGCCACCACTGCAACCATCACCGCCGACGGCGATTCGCAGGACATGAAACTCAAGGACGGCAAGCTCGTCCTCGAGGTGGAAGGCGACAAGCTTATCTTTACGAAGTCCGACAAGGATCTGTCCGGTACGCTAAAAAAGGATCGCGAGGCGGCCGAGAAGGAAGAGGAGATCGATGAGGCCGTCGAAGACGACGACGTCCAGAGCGTCGAAATCTCCCCCGCCGTCACCGTCGCCGATGACGATCTGTGCACCATCACCATCACCGAGAAGTTCAAGGACGAATGGGGCGACATCGGCTTTGTCGTCAACATCACCAACAAGAGCGACAAGGACCTGACCTTCTACGCTCCCTCCGGCAAGACCAACGTCAACGGCACCATGAAGGAACCCTGGTTCTCGGCTAACCTGATGCCCGGCACCAACGCCACCGAGGAATTCACATTCTCGAGCGGCGAGCTTGACAGCCTTGACGACCTGGTCAACACGACCATCGGCATCGACGCCTATCTGACCGATTCCTACGAGGACGTCGCCTCCTACACCGCAACCATCGCGTAGCGGCACGTAACATCAGCCGCGGATTGGCGGACGCATCCGCGCACTTGCCAGGCGGGGCCGCAGGAGTTGATCCTGCGGCCCCGTCGTTTTAATGCCGACAGCACAGCCGCACAAGCAGGCCGCCCGTCGTTTTCTGATGCAAAACGGCGGGCGGCCTATCTTTACGGCGCCGGAACACGGCGAGCGCGTCGATTACGGGCGCTCCATGTTGGGGACGATGCTGCCCTCCGTTACCGCACGCACGGCAAGACGCATGATATTGTCGTAGCCGGTCTTGCTCAGAATCTCCGAGATGCGACGCTTGATGGTACCCTCACTCATAAACAGCTCGGCCGCGATCTCGCGGCGGCTTTTGCCCTCGCAGGCAAGGCGCAAAATCGACAGCTCGACATCGTCGAGTGCCGCCGTGCCCGAAAAAATGCTTTCGGGCGGCTTGGGAAACGTGCAATAGCCCGCCAGCGTGGAGCGCATCACGGCGAACAGCTCGTCGATACCAACGTTCTTGTACACAAAGCTATCGACGCCCGCCTCGCGAGCCTGATCGACAAAGGTGATCTCGGGCATGCCTGTCATGATGATGACGCGGCACTCGGGCAGCTGCTCCTTGATGCGCGCCGCCGCCACGATGCCGTTTGAATCGTGTTCGGTGCACACGTCCATCAATATCATGTCCGGGCGCTCCTTGAGCGCGACACCCAAGGCCTCGGAGGCATCGGCGATCGCGGCGACGACGGTCATATCGGGCTGGTCGCCAACGGAGCGCGCCAGGCTTTCGCGCAGAATGGCCTGATCTTCGACAATTAACACGCGGATCATGAACTTCTCCTTTGGACCGTGGCGTTGGAGCTCAGCGGGATGGACACCGCAAGCGTAAAGGGCTGGGCGGCGTGGACTTCCAGACCGCCGCCCAAATCTTGCGCGACATGTCTCATACCTGGGATACCCGTTCCCTCGCGATACGATACGGGGGCCGGGGACCCGTCGTTAGAAATCGTCATGCGCGCGACGGCGCTAGCATTCGTCCCCTCCTGCCACAGGCGCACGTGGACCCGATGCGCCTGCGCATGCCTGGTGGCATTGGTCGAGGCCTCGCGAATAATCTGCAAAAATGCGGCGGCGACACGCGCGTCCTCAGGCAGCGCACCCTCAACATCGATCTGCACACTCACCAAGCCAAAGGCGTGGACGATATCGCTCAGCTGCTCTGCAGGCTCGCTGGCACCGCCACTGCGCAAATCGGCGGCGATTGAGCGCAGCAACGGGTCAATCTGCTCGAGCGACTCATCATCCAGACGTCCCTCCTCCAAATAGCGATGAAGAATGGACAGGCGCTGGCCGATCACATCGTGAACGCGGGCACGCATACGTAGGTAGGCCGCATTGTCGGCAACCTTTTTGGCTTCTTCGATCTGGGCCTGGAGCTCTTGGCCAGCACGCTCAAGCAGGTGGTTGGCTTGCGCCAGACGGTCGTAGGCGTGTGCGTATTCCGTCACGTCCAGGCCGACAACGCGCTCGAACGGACGGCTCGAGACCGTAACGGAGTCACGCACGAACAGACGAATCTCGGAAGGAGAGATCTCGACCACGGCGCGATCCCTACCAAAGCGATCAAGGTCGATATGGGCGCGATTAGCGCTGCTTTCGGGCATTTGCATGCTCAGTTTGCGCAGGTCGTTCCATGTGCTGCTCATGTCGCCCAGGTCGGTGGGCATATGGAGCTCTACGAGGTTTTTGCGCATGCAGCGGTTCATGAGCAGCGGACGGCCCCTCGGGTCTAGATACAGGATGCCCACGGGAATCACGTTGATGGTCTCGATCGTCGAGAACATGGTGATATCCTCTTGGCGGTTACGGACGTCCATCAAGAGCGCTGCGATGGAACGGAACAGGAAGAACGCTCCCTCTGCGATAAGGACAACGGTCCACGCCGAGCCCATGGCAAAAACCACCGGTGGTGTAACGGCGACAACAAGCAGCAGCTCGACCAGCATGACGGGACGACGATAGTGCACCATAAGTACCACGCCATAGGCAAAGATTGCGGCATTGAGCCACAACGCTCCGCCCATTGCCCTGGCGCAAACGTCAAGCGGCGCCACCAGATACGAGCCAGACGACGTGAACAAGATGAGCGCCGAAATCATCAGGTGAAGCACAAGACTCGCCTCGTAGGCGCAAATCACCTTACGGTTATAGGACGAGCGGCGCGATGCGATGAGCGGGACGTGGATCGTCTGCAGACACGCAGCCAGGGCAAAGACAACATCGAGCGCAACGATTTGGGGAAGTATGAGCGAAATCTGCATCGTCACTCACCCGCCCTCGGCATCAAGACGATCATGCGCAGCTGACCGGACTCGCCCTCAAGGCGGTATGCCACGTTGCGCCCTTGCAAAGCGCTTTCGAGCTCTTGCGCAGCGGGCGTCTGCGAAAGATCTTCATCATCGTTGGAAAAAAGTGTGGCGCGCAGCTCGACGCTGCATCGGTCATGGTCGCCCAAGTGATACATAAGTGCCGGATGATCGGTGGTGTAGGCAAAAAACGCAAAGTCATACACGCAGTCGTACAGCGCGCTTACCGTACTGGCGTGCATCGGGCGCCGTATGGCAATAATCGAGGCGCAATCGACATCGATCGTGCGCAGGTCGCTTGCGAGCTCGTTGGCAATGAGCTGAATGCGGTCGCGGTCAAAACCGCTCTCCCCGTGCTGTGCCAACGTGAGCGACCCCTTCCGTTTGCAATAGGCAACGAGCATCTTGGCGCGCTGCAGCATGCGGTAACGCTCGCGCGAAGATTCCTCGTCAGTCAACGGCGGCAGCGAGCTCAACAAGTCGTACATCTCTTCGAGCGCGCGGGCAAGCGCCTGGTCCACGTCTTGGACTAGCAAGGTCTCGGCCTCTTGATCTGCCAAATGTGTCTTAAGGTCGTAGTCGGCGGCAAGCAGCTCGTTTTGGCGTTGCAGCTCCATGCGACGATGTGCCAGTTCGCGATTGAGCTCGTTGAGCTCCGATACGTCTTGGGCAAGCAGGGCCGATCCCCCCAGCAGCGGAAAAGCACGATACATCACATCGGGATCGGACGCCACGGTAAAGGCATGGGCGCGGCCGTGCTCCTGGGTCCGCAGCTCCTCGCGCACGCCTACCGGCATTGGCTTTGACACCGGCGTGGCATAGACCTCCTGCAGGTCGCGCGTTAGAACTTTGAGGTCAAGCGGCAAGGTGTCGAAGATGCCGGCGATATCGTGGTACGACGGAATGACACCGCAATCGAGACAGATTTCCATCGCCACCACGCACAGGATGCAATAGACGAGCGAAAAGTTGAGCCTCCATGCCCAGGGCACGCGCAGAGCATATGAGATGCCAAAGAATGCGCCGCCCAGCAGCACGAGCGCCGCCGTGCCCGAGAAACGTTGGATGCGAAAGGACGAGGACCGACCAACCAGGATAAAAAAGGCCACGAAGTTAAAGGCCGTCCACACGAGGAAGGCGAAATAACCCCGGCCGTACGTGTAATCGTTGCTCCAGGTGTCGCTTGTACGGTCAAAGCGGAAGACCTGCTGGTGAAAATCGTTGGTGAGCACAAATCCGATAAGCAGGATGGCCACAATCCACAGCGCAGCACGGTAGCGGCGACCCAGGCGGCGTTGCTCCAGGCCCGCAAGGCGCAGGCCGCAGAGCTGGTAGAGCAGCGGAATGAGCGTCATGGGCACGTAGTACAGGTACCACAGCAAGGTGGCATAGAACGGCGTGTACGACTTGTACTTGAGAATGACCTCGATCATCCACAGGGCACAGATGGTGGCGATGGCAACAAGGCGGCGGCGCAACACATAGTCCAAACAACGCAGATAGACCAACACGCCCCAAATCGAAAATACAATTGCGGCGACAAGCAGCAGGAGAGGGCTCGAATGGGTGAGCCCATCCACGACCTCTTCGGACACCTCGCTATAGGCGGGCACGGCGTTAGAAAGTTTGGGGTCGAAGGCGAACAGCACCGGCAAGATTGCCAAAAGCATGAGGAACAGCGCGGTGATGGCGCCGGCGATAGCAAAGACGCGGTGACGGTACACCTGATGCGTTATGCCAACAAGGAATCGCGGCATGGCGAAGAGCCTGCCGCCCCTGGGATCCGCAACCGGAGCGGTCCGGGCGGCCGCGTGGCCGATATGTCGCTCGCGGGTACTCATAGTCCCTTTAGTGTACCGACAGGCGGGTCCAAAAAGCGGGCCGCATGTCCCAAAATCCGCAGACGGCAAGACGCCCGGCGAGCAATAACTACTCGCCGGGCGCCTTGGTTAGAAGGCTATGAAGTTGAGTGTCTCAGCTTCCTTAGGACAGGTCCTCACCATTAGAAGCAATAACCTTCTTGTACCAGTCGAAGCTCTTCTTTTTGGAACGCTTGAGGGTACCGTTGCCTGCATCGTCGCGGTCCACATAGATAAAGCCGTAGCGCTTGGACATCTCACCCGTGCCGGCAGACACCAGGTCGATCGGGCCCCAGGTGGTGTAGCCCAGCAGGTCAACGCCGTCCTCGGTCACCGCATCGCGCATCGCGGCGATATGCTGGCGCAGGTAGTCGATACGGTAGTCGTCGTTGATGGAGCCATCCTCCTCGACAACATCCTTGGCGCCCAGACCGTTCTCGACCACAAACAGCGGCTTCTGATAACGGTCGTACAGGTCGTTGAGGGTGATGCGGAAGCCCAGTGGATCGATGGCCCAGCCCCACTGGCTCTCCTGCAGATAGGGGTTCTTGGCGCCGGCGAAGGCGTTACCCTGGGTGCGCTCGACATCGGGGTTATCGGCACCGGCAGAGCAGCGGGTGCTGTAATAGCTAAAGCTAATGAAGTCGACGGTGTTAGCGGCCAGGATCTCGCGGTCCTCGTCCGTCATGCCCACATCGATGCCTAGACGCTCGAGCTTCTTGACGGCATATGCCGGGTAGTAGCCGCGGCTCTGGACGTCGACGAAGAAGTAGTTGTCCTGGTTATCGAGCTGCGCCTGGCGCACATCGCCCGGACGGCAGCTGTAGGGGTAGTAGCTACCCGCGGCGAGCATGCAGCCGATCTTGATCTCGGGATCGATCTCGTGGGCGATCTTGGTTGCCCAAGCGCTGGCGACGAGCTCGTTGTGGGCGGCCAGGTACTCGACGGCCTCCTTGTTCTCGCCCTCCTCAAAGACCAGACCGGCACCCATAAACGGCAGGTGCAAGATCATATTGATCTCGTTGAAGGTGAGCCAGTACTTCACCAGCCCCTTGTAGCGGGTAAAGATCGTGGTCGCGAGGTTCTTGTAGAAGTCGATGAGCTTGCGGTTGCGCCAGCCGCCGTACTCCTTGATGAGGTGAATCGGGCAATCGAAGTGCGTGATGGTCACGAGCGGCTCGATGCCGTGCGCCTGACACTCGCGGAATACGTCCTCGTAGAAGGCCAGGCCAGCCTCGTTGGGCTCGGTCTCGTCGCCGTTGGAGAAGATGCGGGTCCAAGCCAGGCTCATACGGAAGGTCTTAAAGCCCATCTCGGCAAAGAGAGCGATGTCCTCTTTGTAGTGGTGATAGAAATCGATGCCGGTCTGCGCGGGATAGTAATAGCCGTCCTCGAAGTCGAGCATTTTACGCTGGCCGGAGACCACCGCATAGCGCTCGGGGCCGTGCGGAGCCACGTCCACGTTGGCCAGGCCGCGGCCGTCCACGTCGTAGGCACCCTCGCACTGGTTGGCAGCCGTTGCGCCGCCCCACAGGAAGTCATTACGGAAAGCCATGTATCAATCCTTTCGCACGCTGTTGTCATAGGCTCAGTATCTCTATAAACGGCACGTCGCTCAACGGCAACGGCGCAGGTCGACACTTCTTTTCGCTCCCGCATATCGGCAGACGGTGCGCTCCTGACACTTTTTGATACCTCGCGTGCACGAAAAAGCACCCGCCCACACGCCGCGAACGTCAAGTGAGTAGACTTTTTGGCAAAACTCAACCAGACCCGCCTTTGACGCCATCAAAACCGCAGGTAGCTTACCTGGCATGTTCCGGCGTGGTCAGACTAAGCCAAAAAGTCTACTCACTTGCAAAAAAGGGCGCCTCCACAACAGCGAAGGCGCCCTCGGGTGGCAGACCATTTGACTGAATAGGAAAGAAAGGAAAAAATAGGAAAGAAAGGAAAGGAGACTTATGACTGAAACCATCTTCTCCCCCTCATTTGGAAATCGCCCATCCTATCTCGTCGGGCGCGAAACTGTAATTTCGACATTCATATCCGGCCTTGAGCAGGAACCGGGCAATCGCGACCGAGCCATGCTCATGCTTGGACAGCGAGGCAGCGGCAAGACAGTTCTTCTGTGGGAACTTGCCGACCGCGCACGCAAGCTCGGCTTTGTTGTCGCCACGCCTACCGTAGCCTCCGAGGATATGCTCGAGCGCATTGTCGAGAAAATCCAAGAAGCAGGCAAACCTTACGTCAACAAACGCCGCCTTCCCAAACTCGCGAGCGGCAGCCTAAGTGTTTTCGGGCTCTCGGCAGGCCTCGAGTTCACACGAGACGTGCAGGAGACCAAGAGCTTTCAGTTCAAGCTCACGCAGCTCGCGCGCAAACTGACCGAGCAGGGGCACGGCATCCTCATCCTCATCGACGAGCTCCAAGCAAATTCACCCGAGATCAGACAGCTCGTCACCGCCTATCAAGAGCTGGTCGGCGAACGACTCAACGTCGCGCTCGTCATGGCGGGCCTTCCGGGAGCCATCTGCGCAACACTCAATGACCGTGTGCTGACATTTCTCAACCGCGCTCGAAAGGTCACGCTCGAGCCACTTTCGGTCGGAGATGTCGATACCTATTACCAGCGGGCTTTCGATGAGCTCGGCCTTGATATTCCAAGCGATCTTCGCCTCCGTGCCGCTCGCGCAACCCAAGGCTCGCCCTATATGCTGCAACTCATCGGCTATAACATCGCCAATCGCTGCAGGACAGGCGAACGTGCGACGCAAGGGTTAATCGACGGAGCCATCGAGGCGTCGAAAGTCGATTTCGAAAACGATGTGTGCGAAACGACGCTCGCCGCGCTGTCAGACCAAGACGTCGCGTTTCTCTCCGCAATGACTGATGACGAAGACGCTGTGTCTCGCATTTCTGATGTTGCGAAGCGCATGTCAGTCACACCCGACTATGCGCAAAAGTATCGCCGGCGCCTCATCGACGCCGGCGTTATCGAGCAGGCGCGCCGCGGCTACGTGCGCTTCGCCGTCCCCTATATGGCTGATTACCTGCGCAGCCAGCTCTAGGCAACCACCGCAAAGGGGACAGGCACCTTTGTGGTGGGTTGGGCCCGCTTGTCTCGATCTGTAACAGGTAGAGACGATTTAGCCCGCTAGATGTTACAGATCGAGACAGAAGATTCTAGTCACAGGCGATGTCGAGGTTTTTGCCGATGAGACCTACGTAGCCGCCTTCGGCTGCCTTGGGGCTGTCAGCATGGCAGAGAACCCACTTGTCGGCCTTCCAGTAGCAGTAGCTGTCGCCGGCAGCAGGCATATCGGCCGCAGCCTCGGGACGCGGACCGTTGGTGCCGGCGGGCAGCGCCACCATCACCTGGAAGCCACCGTCGTCGACCATGCACGGCGTGTAGTGGAGCGTGGTGTTGAAAACCTCGACGACCTTGCCCGCCGGCACGCGAAACGCCTTGACGCACGCGGTGTCGAGCTTGCCGCCCTCGATCTCCCAGCGATGCGCCACGAGCAGGATAAAGTCGCGTGCACCCAGGTTGAACTCGCTGGCACGGTGGTACTCCAGGCAGTTGAGACGCGTGTTGTGGCCATTGCACCAGCCGAGCTGGAAGGGGCGGCCGCCAAACATGAGAAAGCCCAGTTTATCGGCACCCTTAACGCCCTCGAGCTCCGGCGCGCTCGCTACGTACTTACTGCCCTCGGGGATGGGCGTAGCAGAGAGTGCCTCGAGCACGGGCGACGTAAGCTCGAACGGAACGTTATCCCAAACGTTGCCATAGGACTTGAACTCGGAATCGTTGACAGAGTAGATATGCATGTTCACTCCTGTTCGTAAATGTGACTATACGAACATTCTAGAACAAACATGAGCGATTTTGAACGCTCGTCCAGACCACTCAACAAAAAGGCGCCCCCGCATAAGCGAAGGCGCCCAATGCGCGCGTTTTGGGCGATAAAACCCTTACGCCTGCTGATAGTGCAGGTGCTTCTCGTCGATATCGGCCAGGTCGCGGTCGAGGTAGCGGCGCGCGAGCCAGTTTGCCATGGGAAGGTTCTGGTCCAGGTAGTTGCCGCACTCCTCGGGAGCGGCTCCGGGGACATCGCCCTCAAAGTCGGCGACAAACTCAAACAACTCACGCACGAGCGGCAGAATCTCCTCGCTCGTCACCTCGCCAAACACGACCAGGTAAAAGCCCGTGCGGCAGCCCATGGGGCCAAAGTAGACAATGCGGCTCGACCACTCGGCATGGTTGCGAAGGAATGTCGCGCCTAGGTGCTCGATGGTGTGGCACTCGGCCGTGTTCATGACCGGCTCCTTGTTGGGCGTGGTCAGGCGCAGGTCAAAGGTGGTAACGACAGCGGCGGTCGCCGGATCGCGGTCGATGCGGCTCACATACACGCCGGGCTCAAGCAGCAAATGGTCAACGGAAAAGCTCGCGATACGCTCCATGGCAGATCCTCTCGATAGTCAATTTGGGACGGGGCTCTTTTAGCTGGCTCGAATGGTCGCACCAATCATACCAGTCAAAAAAGCCCCGTCCCAAATGAGCTGCCCGAGACGGGGATCAATGAGTTTTTAATCCCATCCCAAAAAAATCATGCTAGGCAGTGTATGCAATTGTTGATTTCACGGCGTGGCGCCAGCCGGCGATCTTTTTGGCGCGTTCGTCAGCGGGCATCGACGGCTCCACGATGCCGCGGGCGCCGTAGACATCGACGACATCGCGCGTGTACATGCCCAGCGCGATGCCGCAGGCCCAGGCCGCACCCAGGCCGCTCATCTCGTCGTTGCTCGCGATGCGGATGGGCGAGCCAACCAAGTCGCTCTCAAACTGCATCAGGTACGCGTCGCGCGTGGGACCGCCGTCAACACGAAGCTCGGCCAACGTTGCACCCGAATCCTCGACCATCGCATCGATCACGTCAAAGATCTGATAGGCGATCGACTCGTCGGCGGCCTTCACGAACTCCGCGCGACCCGTGGTGCGCGTCATGCCAAAGACGCAGCCCTCGGCGTCACTCGCCCAGTGCGGCGCGCCCAAACCGGTAAACGCCGGCACAAAGTAGACGCGGCTCGCCGGATTGGCGGCGTAACACAGGTCGGTAACTTCCTCGGGGTTATTGATGAGTTCCAGATCGTCGCGCAGCCACGTCTTGACGGCGCCGGCGTAGCTCACGTTGCCCTCGAGCACGTACTCGGTCACGCCGTCCATACGCCATGCGAGCGAGCTCGAAAGCCCGTGCGAGCTGGCGACAAACTCGTCGCCGACGTTCATCATGACCGAGCTGCCGGTGCCATAGGTCGCTTTGGCCATGCCGCGGCTATGGCAGCCCTGCGCGAACAAGGCGGCATGGCTGTCGCCCAGCACGCCGTGAATGGGCACGGGTGCCGGCAAAAAGCCGCCCAGGTCCGTCATGCCGAACAGGCCATCGGAATCGGTCACCTGCGGCAGGCAGGCCACGTCGACGCCAAAGGCCTCGCACACCGGCTCGCTCCAGCAGCCACGGCGCAGGTCAAAGAGCTGCGTGCGGCTGGCGTTGGACCAGTCGCAGCGAAACTCCGCGCCGCCCGTGAGCGTCCAGACCACCCAGGCATCGATGGTGCCCAGACACAGCTCGCCTGCCGCGGCAGCCTCGACAGCAGCGGGAACGTTCGCGAGGATCCAAGCCATCTTGCCCGCCGGGTAGTAGGGCGAGAGCACCAGGCCCGTCGTGTCGCGCACCAGCTCGGCCACACCCTCGCGCGCGGCCAGCTTGTCGCAAAGCTCGCGGGCGCGGGCGCACTGCCACACTACGGCGTCGCACAGCGGCTCGCCCGTCGCGCGGTTCCAGGCAACGGTGGTCTCGCGCTGGTTGGAGATGCCGATGCCGGCGATGTCGGCAGGGTCGACCCCGGTCTCCTCCACCACGGCACGCGCCACGGCCAACACGTTGGCGGCAATCTCGGCCGGATCATGGCTCACCCAACCGGCCTCGTTGACAATCTGGCGATGCGAGCGATCGGCACGATGAATCAAATGGCCGCCCTCGTCCACCAGCAGTGCCTTGGTGCCCTGCGTGGATTGATCGATTCCGATGATGTATTTGCTCATGTACTCTCCCATTCCTTCCGCCAAATCAAAGACGACTGGCGGACAAGGAGCGAGCGGCCGTCAAGTGCCGCAGATTGCCGTGAAAGAGGAGCGCCGCGTACTTTGCGTACGCAAGCGACGGTTTGAACGGCAAGGTGCGGTGCTTGGCGGCCGCGCAGCGTCTGTATCTACTAGTTGCCGAGGAACTCGGCGACGGTCTGCGCAATTCCGGCACCCGTCAGGCCGTAGTGTGCGAAGACCTCGGGGCTCGTGCCGGTGATGACCGGTGCGTCGGGCAGGGAGAGGCACTTGACCGGACGCGGGCAATGCTCGCCCACCACCTGCGCGACCATAGAACCCAGGCCGCCGAAGGGGCTGTGCTCCTCGACCGTCACGACGGCGCGCGTGGCACCGGCAGCCTCAATCACGGCCTCGGCGTCAAGCGGCTTGACGCAATACATGTCGAGCACCGTTGCCGAGATGCCCTGCTCGGCCAGCAGGTCGGCAGCGTCCACGGCATGGCGGACCATCTCGCCGGTGGCGACGAGCGTCACATCGGTGCCGCGACGCACCCAGGTGGCGCGATCCATCTGGAACGGGCACTCGTCCTCTGTATACACGTCCTCGACCGGGTTGCGGCCCACGCGAATGTAGGCCGGCTTGTTGTCGGCGACCAGGGCCCGCACGAGCTCGGCGGTCTGGAAGCGGTCGCTCGGCAGATACACGCGCATGTTGGGAATCGCACTCATAGCGGCGATATCCTGCGCGGAGTGGTGGCTCATACCCAGGGCGCCGTAGGACACGCCGCCCGAGATGCCGATGAGCTTGACGTTGGTGTTGGAGTACGAGACGTCGACCTTGCACTGCTCATACGAGCGCGTGGTCACAAAGGACGCCGGCGAGGCGGCCCAGGCCTTCTTTCCGCACGAAGCCATGCCGGCGGCGATGCTCACCAGGTCCTGCTCGGCAATGCCGACCTCGACGGACTGTTGGGGATACTGATCAAAGAACGGCGTGAGCGATGCGGAGCCGCGGGAGTCGGAGCATAGGACGACGATGTCCTTATCGGTCTTCGCGGCCTCGAGCAGCGTGTCGCAGATAACCTTGCGATTGGCGATCTTGTTAGCCATTGACGGCCTCCTTATGGGCAGCGAAATCGGCGATGATCTGGGCATATTCCTCATCGTTGGGCAGGTGATGGTGCCAGGCGGCCTTGTCCTCCATGACGGGCGAGCCATAGCCCTTCACCGTGTTGAGGATGATGACCGTGGGCTTGCCGCAGGTCTCGGCCGCAAGCGTCAGCGCGGCGTCGATGGCCCGGACGTCGTTGCCCGGAATGGAGAGCACGTTCCAACCGAAGGCGGCCCAGCGCTCCTCCTGCGAGTCCTGCTTCATAACATCCTCGGTGCTGCCGCTGATCTGCAGGCGGTTGCGGTCCACGAGTGCGCACAGGTTATCGAGCTGGTAGTTGCCGCCGCTCATGGCGCCCTCCCAGACCGATCCCTCGGCAAGTTCCCCGTCGCCCATGATGGTGTAGACGCGGTAGTCGCGGCCGTCCATCTTACCGGCGAGCGCCATGCCCACGGCCACGGGCAGACCGTGACCCAGCGAGCCCGAGTTCATCTCGATGCCCTTGAGCTTGTTGTTGGGGTGGCCGATGTAGGGGCTGCCGAACTTGGAGAAGCGGGCCTTGACGTCATCGAGGTCAAGATAGCCCTCGTGGCAGAGCACCGCGTAGTAGGCTTCCATGGCGTGGCCCTTGGAGAGCACGAAGCGGTCGCGGTTGGGATCGTCGACGGTCTCGGGTGAAATGTTGAGGTGGTTGGCGTAGAGGGTCATGAGGGCGTCGATCACCGACATGTCGCCGCCGATGTGGCCGCCGGCGCCAGCCATGATGATATCGACGCAATCGCGGCGAAGGTCCCAACGCAGGGACTCAAGCTCTTCGATAGTTGCCATTTCTACTCTCCTCGCAGGTAGGCTTTAACGTCTTCTTCGATGGGGTCGTACAGGTCGGGTTGGATGCCGATATACTTGCACGCCTCGTAGAGCACCGGCACCACGTTGGCGTGAATAGCGACGCAGTGGTGGATGTAGGGACCCTCGACGATCTTGGCCTCGAGGCGCTTGAGGTTGTCGACCTCGACCCACAGATAGGTGCCCATGCCGGCCGGGCCGTCGATGCCGCGGGCGTTACCCAGCAGCAGCGAGTACTCGCCGTTGTCGCCGTCAAAGCGGGCAAGGGTGAGGTCGCCGTGCTTGGCCTCGGCCGTCAGCGCGCCGGGGTGATCGAAAGCCAGCGGATAGGTGAGCTTGGGCTTGACGGCCGCGCAGCTGCAGGGCCAGGGGCCGCAGTGCTGCAGCAGCTCGCCGTTCTCGTTATCGGGATGGCGCACGGTCCAGTCGGCGAACATGCCGCGGTGACGGCCCAGGTCGGCGGCCTCGACCATCAGCGCGGTGATGGCGCCGTGGATATCGGTCTCGCATACGATAGGAATGCCCATCTCGTTGAGGATGGCGTTGGCGGCGCAGGGCATAATGCCCAGCTCGTCCTGGAGGGCGTTCCAGCACTGAATGGCGCCGGCGTTGCAACCGTACTTCTCGACCAGGCGCTTCATGGCGATGGCAAGACCGGCGACCGCGGGAACCTTATCCTCGGGGATGCAGATCTCAAAGCTGTCGTTGATGTGGGCAAGCATGGCAGCCATGGCCTGCTCGTCGGCCTGGGCGTCGCGCACGGCCTGGACAAGCTCGGTCATGGGAATGGGCGAAAGCTGGATGTTGAACTTCTCGAGCAGCTCGCCCTCGTTGCACATGGTCGACCAGAAGTCGAACGGACGGGTGGCCATCTGCAGGATGCGGGTGTGCTTGAAGGTCTTGACCACGTTGCACACGGCCAAGAAGTCCCAAACACCGCGCTCGAACTCGGGATCGGTCAGGCGGCAGTTGGTCATGTAGGTGAAGGGAACCTGGAAGCGGCGCAATACTTTGCCGGTGGCGAACAGGCCGCACTGGCTATCGCGCAGGCGGGTGCCGTCGGGCTCGGGGCGCTCGTCGCGCGGGCCCCACAGCAGCACGGGTAGGCCGAGCTCGCGGGCAAGGCGAGCGCAAACGTACTCGGTGCCAAAGTTGGCGTGGCACAGCATAATGCCATCGACGCCCTCGGCGCGGAACTTCTTGACGATAGGCTCAATGTGGCTGTCGTCGAACAGCAGGCCCTCGTCATTGATGTCGTCGATATCCACGATGTCGACGCCGATCTCGCGCAGGCGATCAGCCGTCAGGCCGCGATACTTGATTGCGTCCGGCGCGCTAAAGATACTGCGGCGCGTGGGCACAAAACCGAGCTTGATCTTGTCCATGTACGTCCTCCCCTAATCACATGTTCAGTAAACAGACGCATGTTTCGTTTTGTTCTGTTTACTAAATTTTTACTCCAGTGTTTAGAAGTTTAACGCGAAATACCCGTGGGCGGTAGAGAAATCAGCCTAAACGGTATGTAAACAAACTGAACATACAAGGGCAACAAAAAGAGGGCCCCGAAGGACCCCTTTTGGATGACGTTATTTTTCTGCCTTAGCGAGCTTTGCCGCCCTGCGGCCCGGCGTTGCCTTTGTCTAGATCTCACGCACGCTCTGACGCTCGACAAAATAGGTCGATACGGCTGTCTTGCAGGTATAGCTCTTGGGATTGCGGATGTTGCCCACCAGGCGGCGCACCGCGATCTCGCCCACCTCGTGCTTGGGAACGTGCACCGTGGTGAGCGGCGGGTTGGAGAAGGCGCCCAGAGATAGGTCGTCAAAGCCGATGATCGAGACATCCTCGGGCACGCGAATACCGTGCTCGTTGAGCGCGCGCATGGCACCCACGGCGAGCACGTCGTTTTCGGCAAAGAAAGCCGTCGGCAGGTCGTCGCGCGAGACGCTGTCGAGCCATGCGCCCATGTCGCGATAGGCGCCCTCGAGCGTGGTGCCCAGCGTAACGCGCCATGTCGGGTTGGCCTCAAGGTCTGCGTCCTCAAGCGCTTGGCGATAGCCGCGCTCGCGATCCTTAAAGTTGCGGATGCGAAGGTCGCCTGCCAGATAGCCGATCTGCCTGTGACCTTTCTCGATGAGGTGATCCACGGCGCGCAGCACCGAGTCGGTGTTGGCAATGACCACGGCATCGAAGTACTGACGATCGCTCCAGCCATCGAGCACGATCAGGTGGGCGGCAGCGTTGGCAAACAGGGCGTAGTCTTCCTCGCCCAGCTCGGTACCCATCAGCACGATAGCGGCGGACGGATCGGCGATCAGGCCCTCGACCTGCGGACGCACGGCGTCCAAGTCGCTAAAGTCGAGCGAGACAAAGCTCGTGCTCATGCCGTGACGACGCGCCTGGCGCTCCACGCCCTCGATGACCGCGGGATGGAAGGTGCTCTCGTCCAGAATGGCGCCCGTCTTGCGCGCGAGCACAAACTGAATGCTCTCGAGCTGCGTCGACTGCTGATAGCCAAGCGATTGCGCGCACTCCAGGATGACCTTGGCGGTCTCTTCACTCACGCTGCGCTTGCGGTTGAGCGCGTTGGACACGGTCGCAGGCGAAAAACCGGTGATGCGGCTGATCTCGCGAACACTTGCTTTGGCCATTGTTCCCCCTAGCAACGGCCGTGGCGGAGCATCACAACTTGATGACTCGACAACTAAACGACCGCAAATTCAATCTAAACAGAGTAGTAAATGTTTATGAGCTAGTTTAGCCTGTTGTCAAGCGAAGTGGCACGACTATTCCCCCAACGGGCACATTTACTCGGTAGCTAAAAAAGCCCCGTCCCAAATTGACTACATGGGGCGGGGCACGGAAATCATCTAGCCAAGAACACGGGCCATGCGCGTCTTGAACTCGGACAGGAAGCGCGGGGCATCCACGGTCAGCGCCACAAGCGCGCTCTTGTCCGGATCGGACAGGCGATGCTCGTCGCAAATGGTGCGGCCGCGATACTCGCCCAGCAGATCAACACGCAGATTGCAGCCGAGCGCACCCACGAGCGTGGGGTCGATCGCCACGGCGACGGCCAGCGGATCGTGCAGCGCACAACCACCCAGGTAGGGTGCGTTCATCTCGTACGAGCCAATGTAGTGCTCGACCATGCTCGCAAACGCACAGCCCGCCATGGTGCCCGAGCCCGTCCATCCGGCAATGTCGCGACGCGTGAGCACCACGCGATGCGTCACGTCCAGACCCACCATGGTGAGCTTGCGGCCCGAGCGCAGCACGGCATCGGCCGCCTCGGGATCGCTTGCCATGTTGGCCTCGGCGCCCGCGCTCACGTTGCCGGGCACGGTCAGGGCGCCGCCCATCACCACCACGCGGCCGATAGACATCACCGCCGTCGCATCGCGCTCCAGGGCAAGCGCCAGATTGGAGAGCGGGCCGGTCGCTACGTAGACCAGATCGGGACCATAAGTGCGCGCGGCATCGATTAGATAATCGACTGCAGCGTTGCCATCGACCGACGTCGCCCCCACCGGCTCATAGGGCGACGCGGGCACGCTCGCGCCGCCGATGCCGTTCTTGCCGTGGATGAGTACGGTGGACGCCGGCGGCGTATAGGGCTCAGTCGCCTGCAGAGGACGGTCGGCACCCAGGTACACCGGCACCTCGGGACGGCCCAACAAGTCGAGCACCGCCAGGCAGTTGCGCGCCGACTGGTCGACGCGCACGTTGCCAAAACACGTGGTAATGCCCACGAGCTCAACCTCGGGGCTCGCGATGGCATAGGCAAGCGCCATCGCATCGTCCACACCCATATCCAGATCAAGGATCAGCTTCTTGGTTGCCATTGTTCTACTCCGCTTCTCCGTCTTGTACTAAACCGTCTAAATCAAACACGCGCTCAACTTCGGGCGCGTGGGAATCGACTGCTGCGCGCCCAGGCGCGACACCGTCACCGCCGAGGCGCGAGCACCCGCGGCCATGCACTCAAAGAGCGGCAGGCCCTCCAGACGAGCCGCGGCAAGCGCACCGATAAACGTATCGCCCGCGGCCGTCGTATCGACCACCGCGCTCGAAAGCGCCGGCATGCGCAGCAACTCGCCGTCGTCGCCGAGCGTAACCGAGCCGGCGCCGCCCAGCGTGATGACCGCAGCTCCGGCACCTTTGGCGAGCAGGGCATTGAGCGCCGCGACGCAGCTCGCATCGTCTGCAGGCAAGATGCCCGTCAGTACCTGGCACTCAGTCTCGTTGGGACAGACCAGGTCGACTGCAGGCCAGACCTCCGCAGGCAACTCGCAGGCTGGCGCTGGATTAAAGACCGTATAAAACCCCAGCTCGTGAGCGCAAGCAAGCGCCTCGGCCGTCGCTGCAAGGTCACATTCGCCCTGGGCGATAAAGACGCTTCCGGCAGCCGGGGCAATCTCGCTGGCGTTGCCATCGAGCTCATCGGTCACCAGACGCCTCAGCGCGCGGGCAACGTCCTCGCCCGCAAGTGCATGGTTGGCGCCCGGCGATAGCACGATGCGGTTATCGCCCTCACAGCGAATGATGGTCGCCGTTCCCGTCTCCACGTCGTCGCGGCGCGCCACAAAGTCACAGTCCACGCCAGCATCTTGGAGCCCCGCCACGAGCGACGAGCCAAACGCGTCGCGGCCGACCGCGCCGATCATGCGTGTGCGCGCACCCATGCGCGCAGCTGCTACGGCCTGGTTGGCGCCTTTGCCGCCGGCGTTGGTGATAAACCCGCTGCCGCCGACGGTCTCGCCCGCACGCGGCATGCGCTCGCACGCCACCGAAAGGTCCATGTTCATGCTGCCGAACACCGCAACGATGCCGCAATCTGCCATGAAAACCTCCTCGTCCGCGGGCCCCGCACCCGCTGTCGGCCGTCAATCGTGCGCTCTCGCACCTCTATAACTTTAGTTCACTTTGATGTGGACGCGCGCTTGAGCTTACGCCAGCAGCAAGCATTCACAGGAGTAGGCGGCTACAATGAAAGCGTGCTGATTATTCTCGTCATTGGATGATGTTTTATGGAACAATTCCCGCGATCGAGCTCGCGCAGCTCACGCCATGCGAGCGATCAACAAGCGCCGCACGAACGTTCGCGCACTAACCGCCAAACCACCGAGCCGTGCCGCGCTGCAGGCTCCCATCGCTCGCCCGCCAACAAGGGCGCCCGCACCGACAGCGCCGCAAAAGAACAGGCGCCCACGCGTCCCAAATCTCGCTACATCCCCGCCCTCGACGGCCTTCGCACGCTCGCCGTTGTCGCGGTGGTGCTCTATCACCTCAACCTCACGTGGGCTCAGGGCGGCCTGCTCGGCGTCACGATCTTCTTTGTGCTCTCGGGATACTTGATCACGCGCCTGCTCCTCAACGAAATCGCAAAGACCGGTCGTATCGATCTCAAGAGCTTCTGGATCCGCCGCATCCGTCGCCTGTTCCCCGCCGTGGTAACCGTCGTGGTGGTGACCTGCGCACTGTGCACTGTCTTTAACCATGTGATGCTCACCAAGATGCGCCCCGACATCCTGCCGTCGCTGCTGTTCTTTAATAACTGGTGGCAGATCATGCAGGACGTTTCGTACTTTAACGCCTTGGGCGACCCCTCGCCGCTCACGCACTTTTGGTCGCTTGCCATCGAGGAACAGTTCTATCTTATTTGGCCGCCACTGCTGTTTGCCATGGTATCCATGCATGTGAGCAAGCCCAACACGCGCCGCGTGGTCCTGGGCCTTGCCGCGGTATCCGCCCTCGCCATGATGGTGCTCTACAACCCCGCCACCGACCCCAGCCGCGTGTACTACGGCACCGACACCCGCGTGTTCTCGTTGCTGCTGGGCGCCTGGATGGCCTTTATCCCCGACCGCGACCTGGCGCCCGCGCGCCTTGTCCGCCATCTGGGGCTCGACCGACTGGCCGGCGCCGCCAAGCACGGCAAGTCAAAGAGCGACACCGCCGAGGCCGCCACGACAAAGCCAAGTGAGCTCGCACGCTTTTGGTCCTCCCCCGCATCCATCGATTTGATGGGCGTCGTTGGCCTGGTCGGACTCGCCGCCATGGTCGCGCTCACCAACGGCTATACCGCGTTTCAGTATCGCGGAGGCACGCTGCTGTGCTCCATCCTCACACTGATGGTTATCGCGGCATGCGTGCAGCCCCAGGGCATGGTCGCACGGGCCTTGGCCGCCGAGCCGCTCGTATGGATCGGCAAGCGCTCCTACAGCATCTACCTGTGGCACTATCCGCTGCTGCTGCTTATGAACCCGGTCGCCAACATTAACGACACGCCCTGGTGGCACTACATTTTGCAGGTGTTGTTGGTGGTCGCCGTGGCCGAGTGCTCCTATCGCTTTATCGAAACGCCGTTTAGGAAGGGCGCTTTTGGGCGCACCGTTTCCGAGCTCCGCGACGGCACCACCACGCCCGCCGGCTGGATGCGCGCACATGCCCCCACCTGCGCCGTTTGCGCCGTCGCGCTTGTTGTGGCGCTGGGCGGCCTGGTCTTTGTGCCCGACACATCCGCGCTGAGCGGTGAGGGCGCCGAAATCCTAAACAAGGAGGCCAAAAATGCAAAGCCTCAAGATCAGCAGGCGGCCGACGACTCCGACAAAGACGACGACGGCTTCCCCGACGGAGCCTACGACCTGCTAATGATTGGCGACTCCGTGTCCCTGCGCGCCGTCGATGCCTTTGACGGCGTGTTCCCGCACAGCCACATCGATGCCGAAAAGGGCCGCCAGTTTGATGCGGGCCGCGCGACATTTGAGGGCTATATCCAGCAGAACCTTGCCGGCAAGATCGTGGTCTTTGCCCTGGGCACCAACGGTTTGGTAACGGACGCCCAGGTCGACGCGATCATGGCCGACGCCGGTGATCAGCGTATTGTCGTGTTTGTAAACACGCGTAGCCCGCAGCCGTGGGTCGGGTCCACGAACCAGGCCATCGCCAACGCCGCTACGCGCTACAAGAATGTACGCGTTATCGACTGGTACGGGCACAGCGCCAACCGCAACGACCTGTTCGATGGCGACGGCACGCACCTGTCGACTACCGGCGTGACCGAGTACCTTAAGCTCATCCACGATGCCGTCAAGAAGGACCTACCCGTGCACCCCGAGGACCACGTTAACGATCCGCAGCCGGCGGCTGTCAAATCCGCTGCCGAGGCACTCGTCAACGCCCTCGCCTACAAACCGCACAAGCTAGGCACCGACAAGTAACGCACAGCCAAATCTGCTTACAATCCGGCACTTGGGACCACTTCCGCGACTTACAAAGCCGCCTCTGGGCTGTTAATTCACCCCAGAGGCGGCTTTATAGCTGCACATCGGTATATAACTAGCACCCTATAGCAGACAAAAACAGGCCGCAGCCCATGGCAGCGGCCTGTTTAGAGTCCAAGAGAGATGCTACGCGCTGTAGCCCATCGCTTGCAGAACAAACATAACGACCGTCAGCACCGTAATAACGCCGATAGTCGCCCAAGTGAGCACATTCCACACACGGCCGTTGCGGTTGGCGCCCATAATGTGTCGATCGGCGGCAATAACCACCTGAAACACCAGAACCACGGGCAGCAACACGCCGTTGATGACTTGCGAGGTCATCATAATCTGGAACAGGTCGACGCCGGGCATGAGCACCAGCACGGCAGAAATGCCAATGATTGCCGTAATGATGCCGCGATAGACCGGGGCCTCGTCCCAGCTGCGATCGGCACCGCGCTCCCAGCCAAACGCCTCGCAGATAGCGCTGGATGTAACGCCCGGCAGCACACAGGCGGCCAAGAAGCTCGCCGCAACCAGGCCCGAGGCAAACAGCACCGTGGACCACTGGCCCGCAATGGGCTCCAGCGCGCGGGCAGCGTCTGCAGCATCGCTAATCTGAATGCCCGCGGGGAACAATACCGTACCGGTCGTGATGATAATAAAACCGGCAATGACATCGGCGGCAATCGAGCCGCTCACGGTATCGATGCGCTGCAACACGATATCGTCCTCGCCCGCATTCTTATCGACCACGTTGTTCTGTGCCAGGAAAATCATCCAGGGCGCGATGGTGGTACCGATCGTCGCGACCACAAGCGACACGTAGCTGGGGTCATTTTGAATGTTGGGTACAACCAGATCGACCGCCACCTCGCCCCAACTGGGACCAGCCATAATTGCAGCGACAATGTAGGTCACAAACACGCAGCTCACCAGCAACAGAATCTTCTCGATGCGCTGGAAGCTACCCGACATGGTAAGCATCCAAACCATCAGCGCCACAAGCGGCACCGAGATGCTCGCCGGCACGCCAAAGAGGGCAAGGCCGCTCGCGATACCCGCAAACTCCGAAATGGTCACGGCTGTGTTGGCAATCAGCAGCGCCGCCATGGCCAGCACGCTCTTGCGCACGCCAAAGCGCTCGCGAATGAGCGAGGCCAGGCCCTTGCCCGTCACGCAGCCGCAACGCGCCGCGGTCTCCTGCGTCACGATGAGCAGCACGGTCATGACGGGAAGCATCCAGAGCATCTTGTAACCATAGCTGGCACCGGCGCTGGAATACGTGGCTATGCCGCCGGCGTCATTGCCCGAAAGCGCCGCCAGAAGGCCAGGGCCCATGGCACCAAAGATGGCCGCGATGGTCAGCTTTTGCTTGGTGCCCTGCTTTTGCTTGCTATTTTGCACGCGACCACCTAACCCATGACCGACATGGTGAGCAACACCGCAGCGGCACAGTACGCCACGCACGAGATCATGACGGCAATGACGTTCATGGCGGTACCCGACGTATTGAGGTCGTGCTCGTCACGCCAGAACAGCACCATCAGGTAAATCACAGCGCTCATGTTGCCAATCAGGCAGACGATGGCCGCGATGTTAAAGCAGCCGGTAAAGAGCTGCTCCTCAAGCATGGGCGCGTCGGGGAACGCCGTGGTGCGCACCAGCTGAGCGCACAGGTAGGTCACGAGCGACAGGATCAGGCCCATGCCCGTGCTCTGGAAGAAGAATCCCAGATACGGCTTGGGTTCATCGTCATGGCCGTCGTACTCCAGGAAGTAGTTCTTGACGAACGACACCATACGCGAGGCAGCCAGCAGCACGAGCGGCATGGCGCACATGGGGAACACCACCAGATGTGCGGAGCCCAGCGCCGTCCCCAGCACTGCCGCCATGATGCACGAGGCAATGCCCCACACGACAACCCAGTACTGGCGATGCACAAACCAGCTGAGCACATTCGTCGAGTCGTCGGACGCGCTATCGCCCGAGCCGACGCCTGCGATCTGCAGGTCCTCCTGGTGCTCCTCGGCGATAACGTCCATGGCGTCGTCGAAGGTCACAATGCCCAAGATGTGGCGGTTCTCATCGCAGACGGGGATGGCGACCAGGTCGTACTTGGTCATCTCGTCCGTTACGTCTTCCTGGTCCTCGTCGGGCGACACATAAACCAGGTCGCGGTAGGCCAGCTGGCCCAGCGTGGCGTCGCGGTCGGCCACGATCAACGTGCGCAGCGAGAGCACGCCGGTCAGCATACCGCTCGGATCCTCGGTATAGACGTAGTAGACGCTTTCGAAATCCTCGTCGAGCTTGCGGATCGCCTCGATGGCGTCACCGACCGTCGCCGTGGCAGGCAGGGAGACAAACTCCGAGGTCATAATGCGGCCGGCAGTGTTTTCCTCATAGCCCAGCAGGTTACGAATCGCCTTCTCCTCCTGAACGCCCATCAGGCGCAGGAGCTTCTCGGCCTTCTCGTAATCGAGCTCGTCGATCAGGTCGGCGGCGTCGTCCGGATCCATCATGGCCAGCATCGACGACGCATCCGTGTCGGACAGGCCCTCGAGCATCTCGGTCATGAGCTCGTCGTCATCGAACTCCGAGATGGCCTCGGCGGCCTGGGCGGTGTCGAGCTGCGCGAACACCTGCGCGCGCAGGCGAGGATCGAGCTGCTCGATAATGTCGGCAATGTCGGCAGGATGCAGCTCGCCGAGCGTCTTATGCGAAACCGACAGCTGGATGTTCTTAGTCGATCGATCGAGCAGGTCCATGTAGGACCAGGCGATGATGTCCTCGCCGAGCGGTTTGCCCAGGTGCTTCATAAAGCCCTCGACGACATGTTCAAGAGCGGGGCTGATTGCGCGCAGCAGACCGCGGGCACCAACTTCGGCACCCAGCAGGCGCAGCTGATTTTCGCCTGACATGGAAAACTTGATGTCGTTTACGCGCACAACCTTCATGCCCTGCGTGTCGACGATTTGTTTGTTGAGCACGTCACGCGCGAGCAAAAGTTCGGTCGGCTGCAGGTACGAAAAACGGATTTCGGTGGCCGACGTCTTAAGGTATACGCCCGTCTCGTCGATACGGTCGACCCATTTTCGCCAGCTGATCATAAACGGCGTCTTGCCGGGACCGCGGAACGCGAGCGACGTCACGTGCGGAAAAACTTCGCCGGTAGCAATGCCAAAATCGTTCACAACGCCGAGCTTTTCGCCATCGACGTCCAAGACCGGCAGCTTGAGCATCTCACTCAGATAATTCACTGGTGCTCCCCATCATTATTCCTTCGGACCGTGGCCATGCCGGCACGCCATCCGTGGACTTTTAGATATGTATACGCATGCGCGGGCGGCACACCGCTCGGCGCTCACACCCCGTGCATGCGCAAGAAGCACCTGCAAGGGGTCATCGACTGTATGGTCGAGGTTTGGATTTCACCTGCAACCTTTCTCTTGACCCTTGTTATCCGCAGTAACTATAGCATCAGCATCGCGCCGTGACGCCAAATTTATGCTCCAAACATCGCAGGCATACCAAACGCTGACGCATCCGTGACATAGTCGTTTAAGAACGTCCCCCATGACTAGTCTGCGGTGTCGTTATCTTCGGCGAGCTGGGGAAACGCGGCGTTCTTGGGCATGGAAGTCTTCGTTAGCGAGGTGAGTTTTTTGCTCAGCGACGTATCCGTCTTCACCAAATCGCTCAGCGTCACGATCTTGTAGCCCTTGGCGACAAGGCCATCGATGATCTGCGGCAGCGCTTCGAGCGTCTGTTCGGAGCATTCGTCGCTATCGGTGAACAAAACAATGTTGCCCGGAGTCACCGATTCGAGCACTGTCGAAACCTGTTCGTCGGCGCCGTTGAGCAGCCAGTCGCCCGAATCGACATTCCACGAGACCACGGCAGACACCAGGTCCATCGCATCGATCCAGTTTTGCTCGTCAAACGCGGCGTAGGGAGCACGCAGCAACATCGTCTCGACGCCGGTCGCCGACTTAATCGCCTCGGTGCCCTTCGTGATCTGCTTGCGCACCGCCTCGCGATCCTTGCCCTTGAGCGAATCATCGCTGTAGCTGTTGGAGCCGATCTCGCATCCGGCATCGACAATCGCTTTGGCAGTAGCGGGCGAGGCTTCCGCAGCATCGCCCGAAAGGAAGAACGTCGCCGTGACGCCCTTTTCCTTGAGCACCTGCAAGACCTGCTTGGTCGCGCCGCTCGGACCCTCGTCAAATGTCAGGGCCACGTACTTTTCGTTGCCCTTGGGCGCTACGCTCGCGCACTCGACTACACAGTCGGTGGCGGGCACGACCTCGCCGCGGTCCTGCGTCTTGCCCGACTGCTCGCCGACCCATACCTCGGAGCGGCCCCGAACGCCCCAGGTTTTAACGTATTCGATAGCGCCCGTGCCCTCGACCTTCAACTTGGGCTCAATGGTCGTGACCTGGACCTCGTGCTTCTCGTACGTGTCGCGGCCGTCTTTGACCGTCACTTTCTCGCCGCCCGTTAGCTCGCGGCTATTCCACTTGCCCTGCTTCACCCGTTTGCCGTCCACCTTCACCGACAGCTTTTCGCCGCCACGGCGGGTAAGCACGCTATCGTCGACAGCCAACAAGTCGCCGGCATCGTAGGTGTCGGTCAGGCCTTGATCATCGATAAGGTTCTGCAACGTGGAGCCCACGCGCACCGAAGCCTGCTCCCCATTGAGCACAATGTCCACGCTGCGATCGACATAGCCCACGACGGCAGCGATAAACAGCACGAGCGCACAGCCGACAGCGATGAGCGCATAGGGCAGGCGGGACGGTCGGCGCGGTGAGCGCCCGTTGCCGATGCGCGCGCTGCGATCGCTAAACCCACGGCTATGGTTGAGGTACATCGCGCCGGGTTTACGGCGACGTCGACGCTGACCGCTGGGCAGCTGCCCCAGGTCGCGTCGCGCCGTCGGACGCGCACCCGAGCGCCCGTTTAAGTTAGATCCGTTTTGGCGCATGTGCCCTCCCCCATAAACACAGCGAGCCGGAGCAACATGTCTCCGGCTCGCCTCCCATCATTTGGTACGTCGCTATTTGCTAGCTTTTGACGAGCCCCCGCTCGCCTTTTGATATTCGTCCTTAAAGGCCTTGAACATACCGCGCGTCTTGCCGAGCTGCTTGCCCAGTGCGCGACTGCCCTTGTCCACGGCGACCGATCCCTTGTCATCGAGCACCTTGGCGCCCTTCTTGACCTTATCGCCCACCACGACACTGGCCTCGGCAGCCTTGGCGGCCGCGCCACCCGAATACCCGAGCGACTTGACCTCGTCCGAGACAATCATCGCGCCGTTCTCGTAGCCGCGCAGCATCGTCGGCGGCATCTGTGTGTCGCCCACCAGCACACTCGAGGCAGTGCCGGCGGTCACGTAGAACGTCTGCACGATACCCGAACGCGGCTTGAACTCAACGTCCGAGCAGTAGCCCACGACATCGCCCGATTCCGTGCGCACGTCCATGCCAACCCAGATGATGCAATCGTCCAGGTTGATATCGAGGCGCTTGGCCGCGGCGGCATCGTAGGTTCCCTTGACGTCGTCGACCGCGACAGCACCCTCATAGACGCCGATGGCATCGAGCGCCACAAATCGATCGGGGCGCTCGATCATGCCCGCGATATCGGACTGGCGAACCATAAAGCCCACCACGCGCGTACCGCCCGGGGTAAAGACCGGAAAGTGAATCTTGCCGAGCTTTTTGGGGCTGCGCGGCGTGCCGTCCTTTTTGGTGCGCTTGTCTTCGGCAGGCTTACGATAAACCTTGACGCCGACAAAATCCCCTGCGCGCATTATGCCTCGGTCGAGGGCTCCGTGGCCTCGGTGTCGGCCTCAGTGACGTTCTCGACCACGACGTCGGCAGCGGGCGTCACGTTGCCGCCCGAGATGGCGTCGTTGAGCTGCTCGCGAAGCTGGTCCATGCGCTCGCGGGCCAGGTCGACCTTGGCGCGCAGGTCATCGGTCTTGGCGTCGACCATCGGACCAAAGTCGTTGACCGCGGCACGAGCCTCCTCGGCACCGTGCTCGTAGGTGTCGCGCATGTTGTCCCAGGCATCGTTGGCGATATCGGCGGCCATGGCACGGGTCTCGGCACCCGAGCGCGGGGCCAGAGCAACGCCGATGATAGCGCCGGCGGCAGCGCCAAAGAGCGCACCGGAGACAAAGCTGAAAGTCTTTCCCATGATCATTCCTCTCCTGCGGGCACCTCAATGCCCACCGTTTGAATGCTGTCCATTATACCCGCAGCGCAACACTTGCCGTCGCGCTCATCTGCGTACGGTAAAAGCGCAGGTACATGATGGTGATAAGCGAGTGAGCCTACTCCTGCGGTATGGCAGGCATGGCCACCGTGGCGGCCGGGTCCTCGCCGGCGCCATCAACGAGCGGAAGCGCACCTTCCTGTGCGGGGCCTGCCGGAACCGTCGCCGCGCCACCGTAGACGGCAGCGGGGGCCTCGTGGCTCTCGGCGGTCGCGCCCTCGGTATCGATTGCCTCCTGCAGCTCATCGTCAAAGCTCGGGACACCCTGGGGCTCCGCGGGCTCGGACTCGACAGCTTCCTCAGCAGCTGCCTCGACGCCGGGTTCGGAATCGGCAGGAGCCTCGCCTTCGGCCCCGTCCTCGGCGTTTACGGCGGCGATGGCCTCGTGCGGATCCTTGCCCTCGGCCTCGGCGCGCATACCCAGCACCAGGTTGCGCAGGCCCGCGACCGTGCCCTCCACGTCAGGGACAGGCTGGTCGGCGTGCAGATAAGCCCAGTCCATCATAAAGGTCGCCGAAGACAGCGCGCCGATGGCCAGCGCGTCATCGGGGCATGAAAGCTCAACCTCAAAGACACGCTCATCGTGCTCGCTTACGCGGGTACGGCCGCACGAAATGCTGCCGGCGAGACCGGTCTCGTTCATGAGCTCCACTGTCACGTGCTCCAGCAGATGGCAAAGCTCGGTCTGGCCCATGCAGTCCTGGAATTCACGACCGGAATCGCCTAGGCACAGGTGCTTGGCAATCGCGGGCACCAGGTAGTACACGCGCGCCGTGGCCTCGATGTCCTCCGAGGTCATGAGCGGCATGCCGGGGTTCACCAGCACATGCGCGCAGATCTTGTCCTCGCTGACGGTGACCTTAAGGATGTTGAACAGGCCTGCCATAACTCTCCCCTACTCTTCCTTGCCCCACTCGTCGCCGTCGTGCGGGCCCGCAGAGCCCGCGCCCGGCGTCGCCGGCTTATCTGCCGAGGACTCGGAATCCTTCTTATCGGTTTCGGCCGGAGCGATCACGCGAATAAGCGAGATGCGCTGGCCACGCATCGACTGCACCTTGAACTTGTACCCTGCAACCTCAAACACCTCTCCGATGTCGGGCACCGAGTCGCAAAGTTCCAAAATCCAGCCGGCGATGGTCTCATAATCATCGCTTTCCTCGAGCGGCCAACCAAGCTCAATCGCATCATCGCACGAAAAACGCCCATCGACGAGCCACTCACGGCGCGAAAGACGCGTGAGGTACTTGTTGTCGGGGTCGAACTCGTCCTCGATCTCGCCCACGATCTCCTCGACGATGTCCTCGATGGTAATGATGCCAGCCGTGCCGCCGTACTCGTCCACGACCACCACGATCTGGTCGTGCGAAGTCTGCATCTCGGACAGCAGCGGCAGGATGTCCTTGGTGTCGGGCACAAAGGTGGCGTCGCGCAAATAACCGGCGATGGGCTGGTCGCCCTCGCCGTCGAGCGAGGGCTGAATCAGGTCCTTGATGTGCGCGATGCCCGCCACGTTGTCGGGATCTTCGTGATAGACGGGGATGCGGCTAAAGCCGGTCTGGCGCATAGTGGACAGCACGTCGGCGACCGTCTCGTCGTCCTCGCACATGGTGGTGTCCACGCGCGGCACCATGACCTCGCGGGCAACGGTATCGCCCAGGTCGAAGATCTCGTGGATCATACGCTTTTCCTCGTCGAGCAGGTCGTCCTGCTCCGAGACCATGTACTTAATCTCTTCCTCCGAGACGTTTTGGCGATCGTCGGCGCTCTTGATGCGCAGGATGCGGGCCAGACCATCGGAGCAAGCACCAGTCAGCCACACGAGCGGACGGGCGATCTTTTGGAAAAACGACAGCGGCCCCACGACCTGCTTGGACACGCCTTCGGCATTGGCCAGACCAATGCGCTTGGGCACAAGCTCGCCAATCACGATGGACACGAAGGCGACCGCAACGGTGATGATGACCGGCGCCAGTCCGCGCGCGATGGCAGAGAGCGGCGCGATGCCAAAGCTCATGAGCCACGTGGCGAGCGGGTCGGACAAGCTCGTCGAGGCGACGGCGGACGAGGCAAAGCCCACGAGCGTGATGGCGACCTGGATGGTGGCGAGCAGCTGGTCGGAGTCGGCAGCCAGCTTAACGGCGCGCTCGGCGCGTTTGTCGCCTTCCTCGGCCTCGTGCTCCAGCACGGCGCGCTTTGCCGTGGTGAGCGCCATCTCGGACATAGAGAAGTAGCCGTTGATGAGGGTCAAAACGAGGGTGGTGATAAGGGAGATGGTTATGTCCATCGGGAGTTTCTCGAACCTCCAAGATTCGGGACGTTAGGTAGTAAGCGTAGATAACGAATAGGGCAGTTGCGTCCGGCGGCCGCTTGGATGGGTCCGCAGGCACAGACGTGATCGCTAGATTACGAAGAGGATCACCGCCATGAACTGGAAGATACTGCCGGCGAGCACCCACAAGTGAAACACACTGTGCAGGTAGCGCACGTTTTTAGCGATGTAGAACGGCACGCCCACGGTGTAGCACACGCCGCCGACAGCGAGCAGGGCAAGTGCCACGGGGTTGAGCAGCGACACGAGCTCTGGCAGCTTAAAGACGACGAGCCAGCCCATCAGCAGGTAGACCAGGCCGCTTACCCAGTGCGGTTGACGCTCGCGCATAAAGCACTCGAGGGCGATGCCGATAATGGCGATGGCCCATACGGCAAAGAACAGCATAGGGCCGCCATCGTTTGCGAGCGTGATGAGGCAAAACGGCGTATAGCTGCCAGCTATGAGCAGGTAGATGCAGCTGTGGTCGATGATGCGAAACACGCGCTTGGCGCGTGCGGGCTGAATCGCGTGGTAGAGCGTAGAGGCTAGGTATTCGAGGATAATGCTGACGCCATAGACAATCGCCGCGGCCATGTGAGCCGGGCCTCCGCCGCGAAGAGCGGCAAATACGATCAGGAGCACCAAGCCCGCGATGCCCAGCAGGCAACCGACACCATGGGTGACGGAGTTCATGATCTCCTCGCCCACCGTGTAGTGCGGAACGGCCGCGGCCTTGGGTCGCGGCTTGGAACTGTCGCTCGAATCGGACATGCCGGTTACATCCTCCAAGTAAATAGTTCTCAACACTATATCAAAGCGTCTGGGTACGTGCGAAATTTGCACCATACGTGACCCCTTGTTTACCCATTCTTTTCTTGTTGACGCATCAACGGCGAACATCCATAATGCGCTTGTTTTAAGTGTTGACGTATCAACATATTTAAGAAGAACCGTAAATGTCTCAAAGCGCACACCCCCATCGAAAGCTTAAGATGACCGTCGTTGTTGCGCTGGCGCTCGTTGTCACGTTGCTCGGATTTGCCGGCAACTTTTTGTTTGACTTTGCCCTGAACCCCCAAGCGCCGTACACCATGAAGATGATGCAGGATGGCAAAGACGACAAAAAAGGTGAGCAGCCGGATGCCGAGGAAACCGAGGCGCGGGCGTGGTTTAAAGAGAATCGCGAGAGCAGCAGTCTCACCGCGGGCGACGGAACCGAGCTCGCGCCTGCCCAGCTTTCCCTTGCTCGATGTAGCAAACTTGGTGTGCAACGTGCGCGCAGGCTACGACTTTCATAAGGCAAGCAGTGTGGAGCAACTCAAACACGCGACGGCTTCCATGTTGTTTATCCACGGCGCCGCCCACGCCAAGAGTGCGCAAGTTGACCCCGAGCTCTACTGGAACACAGTCAACAAACTTCCTCGACGAGTATTTTTAGGCAACAAGCAACGTCTGGGTTTTGTTGCCAAAAACGCCTTGTGGTCGGCGGTATTCGACTTTTCCCCGCACTTCCGAAAAGCCGCCCGTGAGCGCTGTGCTCGCGAGCGGCTTTTGCTCGAATTACGCCACAAAGGCGCTTATATTGTCCAATAGCTAGGCGCTATTTGACCTCGATAAGCTCGTACTTGCTCGTGCCCAGGCCGATCTTCTCGGCGTGCGCGATGCACGCGCGCCAGTCGGTGTCGGGATGCGTGATGCAGAAGGGGTCACGCGCCTGCTCGCCCTCCAGATGCTCGTGGTTATGCTCCATCTTGGCCGCGCTATCGGTGAGCTCGGTGTTGGGCAGCGGCTCGGACGCCATGACGGCATCGGCACAGGCCTGGTCGATGGCGACTGGGTCGAAGCTCGCGAACATGCCGATATCGTTGACGATAGGCGTATCGTTTTCGGGATGGCAATCACAGTTGGGGCTGATATCCATGGCAAGCGAGATGTGGAAGCTCGGGCGGCCGTCGACGACGGCCTTGGTGTACTCGGCGATCTTGCAGTTGAGCACGTTGGCCGCGGCGTCATAGACGGGCTTGATGGCGTCCTGGTTGCACACGCCGATGCAGCGTCCGCAGCCCACACAGCGATCGTGGTCGATGGCAGCCACGTGCACCGTGCGAGTAGCGCCGCTGGCAAGCTCGCGCTCGCGGGTGTCGTCGAACGAGATAGCGTTGTGCGCGCAGATCTTTTCGCAGGCACGGCAGCCAATGCAGTGCTCGGTCGCAACGTTCGGCTTGCCGGCGGCATGCTGCTCCATCTTGCCGGCACGGCTGCCGCCTCCCATGCCCAGGTTCTTCATGGCGCCGCCAAAACCGGCCTGCTCATGGCCCTTAAAGTGGGTGAGGCTAATCACGATATCGGCATCCATGAGCGCCTGGCCGATCTTGGCCTCATGCACGTACTCGCCGCCCTCGACCGGGACGAGCGCCTCGTCGGTACCCTTGAGGCCGTCGGCGATGATGATCTGGCAACCCGTGGCATACGGGGTAAAGCCGTTCTGATAAGCGGTGTCGATGTGCTCGAGCGCGTTTTTGCGGCTACCGACATAGAGCGTGTTGCAGTCGGTGAGGAAGGGCTTGCCACCCAGTTCCTTCACGACATCCGCGACGGCGCGGGCGTAGTTGGGGCGCAAAAAGCTCAGGTTGCCCAGCTCGCCAAAGTGAATCTTGATAGCGACGAACTTGTTCTCAAAGTCGATCTGCTCAATACCGGCGCGGCGGATGAGGCGCTTGAGCTTGTCAAGCTGGCTCTCGCGAGCATGCGTACGCAAGTTGGTGAAGTACACCTTAGCGGGTGCTGCGGGTGAAGTTGCGGTCATATATATCCCCTCGGTCTATATGGCGTTACAGACATAGAGGATGGTACCCGTTAAAGTGGGGTCAAAGTCAAGTACGGCGCCTAGTCATTGGGGACAGACTTATTGGGGACAGACTTAAATGACTGAAACCACTCATTGGGGACGGACTTAAATGAGTGCCTCGACACCTGGCAGTTGGGACGGACTTAAATGAGTGCCTCGCCACCTGGCGGCTAGGGACGTTCCTTTCCTGCCGGCAGCTGGGGACAGCCCTTGCCAACCCTGCCGGCGAGCCGGCGAATCGGCAAAGACTGTCCCCGATGACTAGTCGTTTAAGTCTGTCCCCAATGACCACTCTTGGTCGTTTAAGTCTGTCCCCAATGAGCACCCAATGACTAGGTGGCTAGGCGTGGGATTTGGCGCGTGCGAGGGCTAGGCCTACGGCGGCGATGGCCGCGGCAAAGAGCACCGTGACGCTCAGATCGCAGGCGATGTCTCCCAGCACGGCGGACGTCAGGTCCGCGGCGAGCGCCTTGCCGATCGCGTCGTTCACCCAATATGTCGGCACAAAGTGCGCTACGGTCTGCACGGCCGGGCCCATCAGCGACAGCGGCATCCAGGCGCCGCCCAAAAACGTCATGAGCATGCCGAGCAGGTTACCCACACCGTTGAGCAGCTCCTCGCGCGCGCCCAAGCCCGACAACGCAAAGCCAACGGCCAGCGGCGTGCACGCCAGGGCAAACGTTGCCGCCAGCGCCAGGCATACACGACCTACGCCGACCTCGGCGACCGCGCCGGCAAAGCCCACGACGCCCATCATGCTCGACACAAACCAGATGCAGACGGCGAGCACGGCGGCGGCCGCAAACACGGCAAGCGAGCGCTGACGCTCGGAGACCGGACTGGCCTCCATGCGGCGCACGCGCTCGGGCTCGTTCATGCCCGAGAACACCAGCCCCACCGATACGATGACCGACGAGATAATCGCGTACGTGCCAAAGTTGAAGTACGACTCAAGCGTGGCGGCGGCTGTCGAGTCGACCTTGACCTGCTCAATCTCGACCTCCGCGCGCTTGACGGCGGCATGCTCGGCGGCCTTGGCGACGTCACCGTCGGAGGCAGTAGGATCAAGTGCGGCCGCAGCGCCCGCGAGCGAGATCCAGCGCGAGGCCTCGGCAGACGAAAGCGCCGCCGCCATGGTGCCGGCACCGTAGGTCACATCGAGCTTGGGCAGGGGCTCCCCCGCTCGGGCGGCTGCAACGAGGTCGTCCTCAAACCCCTCCGGGATAAAGAACACGCAGTCGGCGCTGCCCTTGGCACTGTTGCTCTTGGAGAGCGCGTCCGCAAGATCGTACGTGTCGTCACCAACGCCCGTGACCAGGTCAAAGCGTGAGTCCAGGTGCTTGGTAAGCGCACGCGAAAGGTCGCTGTCGTCGCGGTCGACCACGATCACGTTGGTGTCGTAGGGCTCGTACTCGGTGAGCTGCGACGAGTTCCAGCTCACCGATGCCGCGATGAATACGCCCATGAGTGAGATGAACACCGTATAGATGAGCAGGTAGAACGGGTGCGCCAGCGCCATGCGAAGCGCGGTCTTAAAGGTGCTCATAGCGGCTCCTTCCAAAGATCAGCGTGGCGGCGGCAACGAACAGCAACACCATAAGGGCCAGCGCGCCAGCGCGAACGGCAAAGGGGCCCAGGTCCTCAAAGAAATACAAGCGGTTGAACATGTCGCAGATGAGCTTGACGGGATTAAGCCAACTCTCGGCCGGGCAGGCGCGGGCGACGTCGTCGGCAAGCGCCATCGCCGGCTCGCCATAAAGCCCGGCGAACAGGGCACACGTGGTGGCAAAGCCCGTGAGGATGCCCGACTTGGACGCCTTGCCGCCCTTAACGGGAAGCGTGCCCACAAAAAGGCCCAGACCCGTGGCGGCAAGCGCGGACACGGCGCCGCCCACCAGGCAGAGCCCCTCGCGCCCGCCAAAGTCGACCCCCACGACCAGGCGCACGTAGCCGATCGCGATCGTCATCGAGGCAAAGGAGACCAACCACGAGCCCACAAAGATGCCGGCCAGCGACGCCGTCTTGGAAAGGCCACCCACGCAGCGACGCGCACCAAGGCCAGACAGATTGGGCTGCAGGTCGACGACGCTCAAGGCGGCAAACTCGGCAGACATCATCGCGACCAGGCCAAAGAGCGCGTAGTAGTAGATGACCGTGCCATCGGGCGTGGCACGCGTCAGGCTCACACGGCGGGTTCCGCCCTCGAGCGACAGGGCGCGCGCAACCGCCTCCGGGTCGGCGAGCGCCGCCGGGTTGTCCTGGGCAATCTGGCGCATGAGCTCGGCATTTTGCGTATACGAGCTTGCCACCGTCTCCAGGATGCTGCGGTCGGTGAGCACCGACGTCGCACGCGAGCTGTCGTAACTCGATAGCAACGTGAGTTTGGGCGTGCCCGCGTCGTCGACCGCATAGATGCCCGCGACCTCGCCGGCCTTAAGCGCACGGCTCGCATCGGCTGCGTCGTCGCACTCGTGGATCTCGAGCAGTTGGTCGTCACCTGCCTTGGCAAGCGACGTCGCCACGTCCTTAAAGGTCGAGGCGCCCCAGGCCTCATCCGCCACGACGGCCACCGGCACCGGGTCGACCGTGCCGTCGGAGCTCAGATTCGCAAACATAAACATGAACATCGTGGAAAGCGCGACGGGAAAGATCGCGCCCCAAACCCACGTGCTCGGCCGACGCAACAGCGTCTTGACCGTAATGATAATGGTGTTGAACATGGCCGCCCCCTAGTCGCGCAGCTCGCGGCCGGTGATCTCGAGGAACACGTCGTTGAGGGTCGGCGGCTCGCTCCACACGCGGCCGAGCGCCACATCGGCGGCGCGCAGCGTGTCGAGGATGTCAACCAGGTTGTGCGGGCTCGCTTCGCAGGTGCAGATGAGCTCGCCGCCGGAAAGCTCGACGCTGAGCACGTGCTCGAGGGCGCGCAGTCGCTCGACCGTGGCGAGCTCGACGGCGCCGACCTCGACGGTCACGCGCTCGCCCATCTGAATCATGCGCTTGAGCTCGTCGTTGGTGCCCTGCGCCAGCACGCGCCCGCCGTCCATGATCATGATGCGGCTGCAGATCTGCTCGACTTCCTCCATGTAATGGCTGGTATACACCACCGTGGCGCCTTCGTCGCGCAGGCGGCAGATGCCCTCCAGGATGGCATTGCGGCTCTGCGGGTCGACGGCCACCGTGGGTTCGTCGAAGAAGATGAGCTCGGGCTTGTGCGCGATGCCGCAGGCGATGTTGAGGCGACGCGCCAGACCGCCCGAGAGCTTGCCGGGGCGAAACTTGGCAAAGTCGCCCAGGCCGACAAAGTCGATGGCCTCGTCGACCAGCTCGCGACGGCGTTTGCGGTCGTTGACGTAAAGGCTGCAGAAATAGTCGATGTTCTCGCGCACCGTGAGCTCGTCGAACACCGCCACCTGCTGCGGCACCACGCCGATGCGGCGCTTGAGGTCGTAGCGGGCGGGCGTCATGGGCTCGCCGAACAACTCGATGGTGCCTTTGTCGTAGGCGAGCAGCTGCAGAATGCAGTTGATGGACGTAGTCTTGCCCGAGCCGTTAGGGCCCAGCAGGCCAAAGATCTCGCCGGGGGCGATGCTCAGGTTAAAGTGGTCGAGCGCGATAAGATCGTCGTAGCGCTTGACGAGGTTTTCGACGTGGACGATGTCTGTCATGAGGTGGCCCTTCTGTTGATTTCGGCCCGGTACGATTGCATCATCGCAGGTGCGGGCGGCGCGCACCAGTGAGCTTTGTCACGAGTGCGGCGGGGGCGGGCGGGAGGAATGTCACGGTTGCGGCACCTGAGCAATCGTCGCGCGCACCATCGCGTACAATACCCGTATGAACAGGCTATTCGACAAATCGATCATGCTGGCGTGCTGTATCGCGGCCGCTCTGGGCCTTGCTGTGGATGCTTGCTTGGTTGCGGCGTTTTGTCTTGGCGTCGCAGTCGCCTCGCTTACGGAAATTGCGCAAGGCGAACGTGCCCGCCGCGCCGGTGAGTCCGCGAGCTACGCTTACATTATGGTGGCCGTCTTTGTGCCGTCGTTTGTGCCGTTTGCGCCCCTCGCCCTCTATGACATCGCGCGATACGTGCGCCGTGAACACGTTTGGGTCGCGCTGGGCGCCGGCGCCATCTTTGTCTGCGCACTCGTCGCATATGCCCACGCCGGCGCGCTTCCCACCCGTGCGCTGCTGTTGACCGCCATCCTTTCAGTCGCCGCCACCTTGCTGTCTCTGCGCACCGCTCAGCTGGAGCGCGAGCAGGAGCGCATGCGTCGCACCCGCGACGAGCTGCAGGAGCGAGCCCTCGCGCTCGAGGCGCACAACCGCGACCTTGCCGACCGCCAGGACTACGAGGTCGAGCTCGCAACGCTCGCCGAGCGCGCCCGCATCGCACGCGAGATCCACGATAACGTGGGGCACCAGCTCACGCGCGCCTCGCTGCAAACCGAGGCCCTACGCGTGGTCCACGCCAACGAGCCCGGCGTCGCCGCCGACTTCGCTGACGTCAAGCGCACCGTGGACGAAGCGCTTCAGCTCGTGCGCTCGAGCGTCCACGCGCTCAACGACAACGCGGCGAATCTCTCCGTACAGCTCGAGCGCATCGTGGAGGGCGCGCGCTCAGATGGCGGGCCGCAGATTGAACTTGAGGTTTTGGCCGAGCATGCGCCCGCAAATGTCGCCAACTGCTTTGCGGCGGTTCTGCGCGAGGCGTTATCCAACACCATGCGCCACGCTTGCGCCCAGACCGTCACCGTACGATGCATGGAGCATCCGTCGTTTTACCAGCTCATCGTTACCGACGATGGCGCGGGCGGGGCTCAAGCAAGCGGCCGCAACGTCACAGGAGGCATGGGGCTCGGCTCCATGCGCGAGCGCGTCGAGGCGCTTGGCGGCACCTTCACCGCCGGCCCGCGCGCCGGCGCCGGCGGCTGGCGTGTGTTTGCCACCGTTCCCAAACAGCAAGGAGATGAGGGCCGATGAGGCTCATCGTTGTCGACGACGACCGCTTGGTGGTCGATTCGCTCAAGATAATCCTGGGCGCCCAGCCGCAGATCGAGGTGGTGGGTACCGGCGCCGACGGCAACGACGCAGTGGCTCTTTATGCCGAACACGCACCCGATATTGCGCTGCTCGACATTCAGATGCCGGGGCGCGACGGGCTTTCGGCGGCCCGCGAGATCCTTGAGCGCGACCCTGCGGCGCGCGTGGTGTTTCTGACGACATTCTCGGATGACGAGTACATTGTGTCGGCGCTCAAACTGGGTGCCCGCGGCTACCTGATCAAAACCGATGTCGCCGCCATCCCGCCGGCGTTGGCCCAGGTCATGGACGGTAAACGCGTGCTCGAGGGTAAGGCGATCGAGGATATCAACTTTGATGGGGCGGGCGTCGAGGTGGGCACGACCCGCCGGCCCGCGGCCTTCGTCAGCCTGACCGACCGCGAGTTCGAGGTCGCCGAGCTCATCGCCCGCGGCCTCGATAACAAGGAGATTGCCGCCACCGCCTATATGGGCGAAGGCACCGTGCGAAACCACATCAGCTCAATCCTGGCCAAAATGGGCCTGCGCAACCGCACGCAGATCGCCATCGCCTACCTGCGAGGGTAGTTGCCCGAAGACCGACCGCCCCGACATAACAAAATGTCTGCTACCAGTTTAATGCCATTTCAAAACTATGCCAGTTTACTACGATGAATCGCCCACCTTCGACCACAGCAAATTGCGAGCTTGCAAAACCGCAGATAGAACGCTTGCAACATTTAGAAAAATGCAGTCATGGTCGGGGATGTCGAATTTATCGTAATAAACCGACATAGTTTTGTTCGGGCGCCCCTGCACGAATGCCTCCGCAAGCCTCGCAGGACCAAAGTGATCCGTTTTCTTCCGCCCGCGGAGATCGGCTGACGGCGCCCGCCACGAAATCGGCCCATCTACTACGTTTAGTCCTGCACCCCCGACCATAACCGCGTTTCATGAAAAACCACAGGAGTTTTACCTGCGGTTTTTATTTCGCATTATTTGCCATGGTTGAGGGCGACGGCTTAAACGTAGTAGATAGGCCCATTTCGTGGCAGACGGGTCACGAGGCGGCCCTCGCAAGGCCAAAATGGTCCGTTTTCCTCCGTCCACGGGAGATCAAAGGCTGTTACGGATATGGTGCCATTTCAAAACCATGCCGGATTACGGAGCTAAAGTCGAGACCCTCATCCATACCTTCATTTTTTGGAAAACGGCAGGCTGTCTACCTGCGGTTTTGTTTTTGCAATTATCTGTATGGTCGGAGGTTCGCTATCCAGCCCCGTAAACCGGCATAGTTTTGTTAGCGGCAGCCTAACCGCGCGTTTAAGCGCGGGGCCGGTGGGGTATTTTTGCCCCACCGGCCCCTATTCCAGCGCTATTCCGGCTTGGTTTCTACCGTGGGAGTCTTGTCCGCCGCGACTGGAGTGCGCGCGGTGTCCATAGTCAGGCAGTGCTTGGGGCAGCTCTCGATGCACTCGCCACACACCACGCAGGCGTACGGGTCGATCGACCAGGTACCACCCTTGCGATCGACCGCAAGCGCGCCCGCCGGGCAGCGACGCGCGCACATACCGCAGCAGATGCACACGTCCATATCGTTGACGATATGCCCGCGCAGGCGCTCGGGCGCCGCCAGCTCCTCCTGCGGATAGCACACCGTGACCGGCTGCTTGACCATAGAGCCCAAGGCCGTCTTGGCAAATGTCATCAAACTCATGCCGCGCCTACCTTTCCGTGCAACTAATGCAGGGGTCGATGGTCAGGATAATCATGGGCACGTTGGCAATGAGCACGCCCTGCAGTGCATGCGTCAGGCCCGCCAGGTTTTGCGACGTCGGCGTGCGCACACGGAAACGGTCCAAATTCTTGGTGCCGTTACCGCGCACATAGTAGTACGCCTCGCCGCGCGGTTGCTCAATCACAACCTCGCCGCGCGCGCCATCGGCTGGCGTAAGCTTGGTGCGCCCGCCGATGCCGTCATGCGGAATCTTGCCCACAAGCTCCTTAATGATGTCCATGGCCTGCGTGACCTCGGCGCAACGCACCTGGCAGCGGGCATAGCAGTCGCCATCGGTAGCAACGACGGGCTCAAACGCAGCCAGGTCCGCATAGGCACCGTCGCCAAACATGCGCACGTCGTAGTCCACGCCCGAGGCGCGCCCAAACGGACCGACCATCGACAGGTCCAGCGCGTCTTTCTTGCTGATCACGCCCACGCCATGCAGGCGCTCGCCGCAGCTGTTGTCGTCCAAAAACGTATGCACCAGGGCCTCGTAGTCGGGGCGCATGGCATCGAGCGTCTGGACAATGCCCGCCAGCTCGGAGTCCTCAATGTCATGCTTAAGGCCGCCGATCTCGTTAATCGACAGAATCACGCGACCGCCACACGTGCTCTCAAAGATCTTGAGAATCTGCTCGCGCAGGGTCCACGAACGATAGAACAGCGCCTCGAAGCCAAAGGCATCGGCGAGCAGGCCCAGCCACAGCAGGTGCGAGTGAATGCGCGAAAGCTCGTGCAAAATGGTGCGAATATACTGCACGCGGCCAGGCACCTCGATATCGAGCATGCGCTCGCAGGCGCTGACATAGCCGCAGCTGTGACCCACGGCGCAAATGCCGCAGATGCGCTCGGCGATGTAGCCAAACTGGTGCATGTCACGCTTTTCAGTGAGTTTCTCGAGTCCGCGGTGCACAAAGCCGATCTGCGGAATTGCCTCGATAACGCGGTCGTCCTCAAGCACCAGGTCCAGGTGAAGCGGCTCGGGCAGCACCGGGTGCTGCGGGCCAAACGGAATAACGGAGCGATGTGCCATGGACCTTACGCCTCCTTTTTCTGCTTATCGCGGGCGGCTTTGGCGGCAAGCGCCGCGCGAACCTTGGCCGCTTTCTCGGGATCCATGGCGGCGAGCTTTGCCTCCATCTCGGCAGCCTTGAGCGCGGCCTTGGCGGCAGCCTCGTCATGCTGAGCATCGGAGCCGGCAGCCGCATCGGGCTGAGCGACGGCAGCGCCCGCAGCATCGCCGACGCTCGCAGCGCCCTCCCCTGCAGCAGCCGCGGCGGCCTTCTCGGCCGCAGCCTTGCGCGCCTTGGCCTCGGCAGCGGCACGGACCTTCATGGCCTTCTCGCGCGCAGCCTTAACCTCGGGCGTGATGACGCTCATGGGCTCGGCAGTCGAGACCTGGTAGAAAAAGCCCTTAAAGTCAATCTGCATGTCGGTAATGGCAAGCCCAAACAGGTCGTGCGCCTCATTTTCAAACGGGAACACCGCAGGGTAGTACGAGCTGATGGACGGAATCTCCTGGTACTGGTCGATGCCCTCGACTACCAGGTTCTCAATCGCATAACTGCCGTCCTGAGCGATCTGCTCCTGGGCAGCACGAACGTTGATGAACGTATAGACCAAGCGATACGTGCCGTCGTCCACATTGCGCTCGGCGTGCATCTGCACAAAGCGGGCACCGGCACCCTTGAGCGCCTGGACATGCGACAGCAGCGCATCGAGCTCGACGGTGGTATAGATTGCCTTTTGCATTACTCGGCCCCCCTTGCAGCGGCGGACGCGGCGGGCGTCCCAGCAGGTGCGTCGCCAGCGGCGGGCGCGTCGCCGGCCTCAGCCGGGGCCACAAATCCGTCCTCGCCCAGCTCAACACCACCATCCCAGGTAGCGGCACCGCCCACGGTAAGCGGGTCGCCGCCGGCGCGCATCACGGCCTCCTTCTGGTCCAGGATGCCGCACGCCTCCACAATGGCGTCGATCACCGTCTCGGGACGAATGGCGCATCCTGGCGCGTACACATCCACGGGAATCGCGCGGTCCACGCCGCCGATCACGTTGTACGCATCGCGGAACACGCCGCCCGAGCACGCGCAGATGCCGCACGCCACCACGCACTTGGGCTCGAGCATCTGGTTGTAGATCTGGCGCACGACGGGCAAGTTCTGGGCGTTGACCGACCCCGTCACCAAAAAGATGTCCGCATGTTTGGGGTTCCCGGTGTTGACCACGCCAAAGCGCTCCGCATCGAACAGCGGCGTGAGCGAGGCCAGCACCTCGATATCGCATCCGTTGCAGCTCGAGCCGTCGTAATGAATAACCCACGGCGAGCGCGACATTTTATGATCCATGGATGCCGCCTCCTAAATAAACACGTCGACGAGGATGGGCATAAGGTTGAGCAGGCCAAACACCAGCGCCACACCCCAGCCGAGCTTAAAGCAGCTGCTCCAGGTGCTACGGGCGAAGGTGTTATCGATCAGTACCTCGACAAAATACGTCATGACCATAACGACCAGAGCGACGACCCAGCTCACCGGGTTATCCCAAACAAAGAACATGCCCACCCACATCAAAAACAGCACGGTCTCGCACCAGTGCATAAGGGTCATCTTGGCCAGCGTGCCGCCGCTCATCTCGGTGGCGACGCCCTGGACGATCTCCTGATGCGCGTGATGCGAGTACGAAAGGTCAAACGGCGACTTGCGCAGTTTGATGGTAAGCACCGCGAGCAGCGCGAGGAAGATGGGCGCGCTGTACACGATGATGGGGGCCGACTGCCCCGTCACGGCGATGGAATCGAAGCTGTCGGTGGCAAGGTACAGGCCCACACTCATCAGCAAAACGGCGGGCTCGTAACTCATGACCTGCAGCAGCTCGCGGTCGGCTCCGACCTGGGCAAACGGGCTTTGCGTCGAGGCGGACGCCAGCACCACAAAGATCGCAGCGAGGGTAACCATAAAGGCGCATAACAGTGTGTTGGAACCCGACACAAAGATGCCGCCGCCCACCACGGTAAAGATGAGCGCGCACGCCATGTAGGTATCGTCCACGGTGTTTACGCTGGCAGGGGCTTTGCGCAGGAGCTTGGCTACATCGTAGAACGGTTGCAGCAGACGTGGTCCCATGCGGCCCTGCATGCGGGCGGACAGCTTGCGGTCGATGCCGTCGATCAGGCCACCAACCAAAGGCGCCAGCAGGGCAAACGCCACGGTGCCTATAAAGATGCCCACGACGCCCGAGCCTTCGAAATACTTTCCACGCAGCACCGAGGGCTCGCCCATGGCGAGCGTATCGGGACCAATCCATACGCAGCATAGCAGCGCGAACAGGATGATGCTGCAGCACACGATGCTGCCCGCGGGGCCAATGCGATTCTCGCCAAGGGCATCCTCCAGGTACCAATTGCGCTTTTCGGCCTTCACCTCGTGTCCCATCGAGCCGCGGAAATGACGGTAATTGTCGGTTCCCGCGCCCGAAAGATATACGTTTACGTGCGGTTTGTTGCTCACGCGGAATGAAGTCAGCAGCACCACGGCGATAAAAGCCACGATAACCACCATTAGATACATGGCATCCTTGCCAATAACATGCGGCACGCGGCCAAACACCATGGCCAAGTAAGGCGACACCAGACCGCTCGAGATAATCGGGAACGCTACACAGCACAGAATCAGCAGCGCGGCGATAGTGTTGAGCGCTATCCATTCGGTCTTATGGACATTGCCCTCCACGTTTTCGGCCGTAGAATCCACGCCCGAGAGCTTGGCGAGCCACTTGCCCCAGAAGAAGAACGTCGCGGCCGAGCCAAAGGCCAGCACCATGATCATGAGCACATTGCCGGTCTGCGCAAACGCCACCAGGGCGCCCCACTTAGACACGAGCATGCCAAACGGCGCCACGAACATGCCCATGATGCCCAGCATCATCAGGCGCGTCAGGTGCGGCATGCGACTGAACATGCCGTCCATGTCCTCGATATTGCGGCTGCCGATATGATGCTCGGCCGTGCCCACGCACAGGAACAGCAGCGACTTTGCCACCGTATGGAACAAGATCAAGAAGATGGCGGCCCACACGGCCTCGGGCGCGCCGACACCCAGGCAGGCACTGATGAGGCCCAGGTTGGAAATGGTGGAGTACGCGAGCACACGCTTGGCATTGCTCTGCGAGACGGCCATGAGGGCGGCGAGCAAAAACGTGATGGCGCCCACGCTCGTGACCATAAAGCCGGTCACGGGATAGGTGGCGTACAGCGGGCTCAGCTTGACCATCAAAAACACGCCGGCCTTGACCATGGTGGACGAGTGCAGCAGGGCGCTCGTGGGCGTGGGGGCGACCATGGCGCCGAGCAGCCAGGTGTGGAACGGCATCTGTGCGGCCTTGGTAAGCGCGGCGATCGACAGCAAGACGACCGGCAGCACCAGCAGCGCGGATTGCGCGGTTCCGGCGCCGGAAAGCTCGATCATGCCCGAGATGGTCAGCGGTACGCCGTTGACGTGCAGGAACATAAGGCCCGCCAAAAACGCGATGCCACCCAGCATGTTGAGGATGATCTGGGTAAAGGCGTTTTTGATGGCCTCGGGCGTGCGCGTATAGCCAATCATAAGAAACGAGCACACGGTGGTGATTTCCCAGCCGCAGAACAGCCACTCCAGGTTGTCGCTCGTCACGATGACGAACATGGCCGAAAGGAACAGGAACATAAGCGCCAGGAACTGCGGGCGTCGGTCGGGCGCGGTCTGCCCACGCAGCGCGGCCTCGTGCTCATCGTGCGCCTGGAAGTCCTTCATGTAGCCCAGGGCATACACGCAGATCAGGCTGCCGACAATGCCAACGGCGAGCACCATGATCACGCTCATATAGTCCAGGTAGAGCGGCGTGGCGGTGACGACCTCGGCCGTGGGCAGCGTCATGGCAGCGAAGGCAACCGAACCCACCAGCTGCACCACGCCGAGCACACCGGTAAGCGCGTTCCTATATTTGAACGCGTTGTACAGGATGACGGCGCACAGAATTACGTCGATGACGGAGCTGATGATCGAGAGCACATGCGAGGTGCCGGGGGCAACCTCAAAGCCCTGCGGACCCGTGCCAAAAAATAAGACGGCAACTACAACGGTCACCGCCATAATAATGCCGGAGCCTACAAGCCCTACCGCATCGCGGGCTCGGTCACTGCGCGCGAGCAGCATGCCCATCGCCGGTACCAGCGGAAACAGGGTAAGGAAATACAGTAGCGTCATACCATCACTCCCCCATGCAAAAACGCTGCAATTATTTAACGTTATAGCTCAAATTGGGAGTTCAGGCGGCAGGTTTTCGGTCAACTGGGGAGTTTTAGGCGTATGGGGTAAGGACATGTCCGCTTTGGAGTAGAGAGGCAACGCTCCCCCTCTCGTAGCGGCGGGCGCACGGGCCACTGCGCGCGGTTTATTGACCACTTTGAAGGATGTCCCGATAGACTCGCGGCGGTCCAAAAAGTTGGCGCGGCAAGAAAAATGCGCCCCTGCGGACGCACCATCCCGTTCGCTATTCCGCCTTTTTAACGCGCGGTTTACGACCCCGCGGCTTATCGACCAAGGCGGCCTCGCCACCGTCGCGATACTGTCGGCACCAAGCTTTAACCGAAGACTCGCTGGGGATCTTGTGCTTGACCATGACCTCACGCACCGTCAGACCATGTTCCAAGCGGTCCTTAACCACGGCAAGCTTAACGTCAAACGAATATGTGTGGTGATGAGAGCCCGCATTGAGAACGGCGTCGGCACCGCCCACGGCATACGCACGGGCCCACTGACGGGCTGTGGCCTGGGGGATGCCAAGCTCTGCGGCGAGCGCGCGATGGCCGACCCCTTCTTGGAGGATCTCGACAGCGCGCTGCCTAATCTCGGGCGCATGCGTGCGAGTCCTTGTTGTTTCTGACATACCTGCCACTTCTACTTCTTAGCCTTAAACGTTAAATTGCTTTCTTACGTGCAAGTTAGATAGTAGCATTTTACTGTTTGCTCAAAGCAGTTAATTAAAATAGACGCGGCGCTATCTGGGAATTTGACACCAATTTACGACATTTCTTTATTGATTATTTACGCTGGTAACTAGCTCGCAGCTAATCGTCATTCGCTTGCCAGCAAAATTGGCATCTCTTTATATCCTTTGGAATAGAGGATATGATTATTAACCCCTCCTCCAATAATTTTGAGCAGCCTGCAAGGCAGTAGACGCCTCACTCCCCATGATTAGCGCGCATTGCCGTTCACCGGGGCAAAACAAAAAGGGCGGGACCTGCTGCGCTTGCAGGCCCCGCCCCGATTGACACCCGATGGGACGCGGCCGGGCGAGACAGATCCGTGCTACCGCCCCACCTGGCCGCGATGTTAAACTACAGCTCGTTGGCCGCGTGATATGCCGTGCGAATGGCGTTCGCAATGTCGGCGGTGCGCTCGCCCGAGCAGTCGCCCACACAGGTCACGGGCACCGTAACGCCATCCAAGTCAAACGCGTTGGCCTTGGAACCGACGGCCATCACCACGTAATCGCAGGCGATCTTCACCGGCTCCTCGGCGCCGTCATCGGCAGTGCGAATGACCTCCACGCCCTCGTCGGTAATGGCGGTCAGACGGGTCTTAACATGCTGCTCCACGTTGTGCTCTGCAAAGTCGCTCATAATCAGCGGCAGAATGGTCTCGGACTCGCCTGCGGCAATCTTGTCGAGCATCTCCACGATCGCCACTTCGCAGCCGTGCTGCAGCAGGTACTCGGCAGTCTCGGTGCCCACCAGGCCACCGCCAATGACGGCGACGCGGCCCGTAAGCTCCACTTTGCCGGCCAGCACGTCCCAGCTCGAGACGACCTTCTTAGAATCGGCACCCGGAACGGGGATGACCACGTCGTGCGCGCCCACAGCCACAATCGCGGCGTCGGCGGCGTTGAGGTCCTCTGCCGTAGCGGCATGGTTGAGCTCAACTTTCACGCCCAGGCCGGGCAGAATCTTCTCGTAATACTCGACCGAGCGCATGATCTCGTCCTTGCGCGGAGGCGCGGCCGCCAGCACAATCTGGCCGCCCAGATGATCGCTCGCCTCGTAGACGGTCACGTCGTAGCCGCGCTTGGCCGCCACGCGCGCGGCCTCCAGACCGGCAATACCGCCGCCCACAACGGCGATCTTCTTGTCGCCCTCGCCCGGCTTAATGGCGATGGTAGCCTCGTCGCCGTTCTCGGCATTGAGCACACACGAGATGTACCTGCGGTTTTGAATCGCATCGACGCAGCCCTTGTTGCAGTTGAGGCACTCGCGGATGGGTTCGCCCGTGGCGGCCTTCAGCGCAATGTCGGGGTCGCACATGAGCGAGCGGCCATAGGCGATGATATCGGCTGCGCCGTCTTCCAGGATCTTCTCGCCAGCCTCGACCGAAACAACACGGCCCACAGTTGCCACCGGCACGGAGACCAGGGCCTTGACGCGCTCGGCCACGGGCAGCGTCCAGTTGTAGGGCATGGCGCCCATGGACGGAATGGTGTCGCCCATATTGCCGGTGTGGTTGGCTTGTGCAACCTGGATCATATCGATGCCCGCGCCCTCGAGCAGCTTGGCGAACTCGCAGGCCTCGTCGGGCTGCAGGCCGCCCTTGCCACGCGGCGTGCCGTCGGGGTTCTCCATAATCACGGGGAGCTTATACTCCACCATCAGCTGCGGCGCGGCTTCCTTGATGGCAGCGACGACCTCTAGCGCGTAGCGAACACGGTTCTCAAACGAGCCACCGTACTCGTCGGTGCGCTGGTTGAGGATCGCGGAGCACAGCGAGCCCACCAGGCGGTCGCCGTGGACCTCGATGGCGTCGATGCCGGCCTGCTGCGCGCGAGCGGCCGAGGCAGCGATGGCCTCCTTGATCTGGGTGAGCTGTTCTACGCTCGCCTCGTTCACAAAGTGCTGCATGTCGTGGTGCAGCTTGGCGTATGCCTGCTTGCGGATCTCGTTGGACTCGGCCATCTTGGCGGCAAAGGTCTCCTCGTCGCCGGCGGCCTTGGCCTCCTGCGCGGCTTTGGCTGCAGCCATGGAGCCCATGACCATGCGGCCGACACCGGGCACGTCGTACTCGGGGTGGAACAGCTGCAGCGCGACCTTGGCACCGTGCTTGTGAACGGCGTCGGCCAGGGCCTTAAACGTGGGGATCTGGGCGTCGGTTGCCAGCTTGGGCGTGGGGCTTGCGGTCATGACGGGAGCGACGTCGCCGATGACGATGTAGCCCACGCCGCCACGGGCCAGGCGCTCGTAAAAAGCCAGGCTGCGCTCGCCGATGGAACCGTCGCGCTCCTCATAGCCGGTGGTCAGCGGCGGGAACATAATGCGGTTCTTGAGCTCAAGGGGGCCAACCGTAATGGGCTGGAGCAGCTTGGACGCAGGTGCGGTCATGGACATTCCTCTCTTGTAGACGCGGCGGCGATGGTGCCGCGTAGTTGTTTAGAGGATATGGCATGGGGGTACAGCGGCACAACGAAAATCGGCGGATAGCAGGCAGCGGCAGGCGGATGGGGCGGGGCGGCCCGTCGGTTTGTCTCAATCTGTAACAGCTACCCAGCAAAACCGGGTCTTACTGTTACAGATCGAGATATTCCTATCAACCCATCCTCAACAATCTAAATCTGTAACAGCTAGACCCACTTTTGGCCTCCACCTGTTACAGATCAAGACAAACGGAAGCGTTCCGTCGGAAAATCTCGATCTGTAACACCTACAGGCCAAAAACGACCCCAGATGTTACAGATCGAGACGAACAAACTCGGTCCGACCAAACATCTCAATCTGTAACATCTAGACCGACTTTTGGCCTCCACCTGTTACAGATCAAGACAAACCAATCTAGCCTGCCGAAAGATCTAAATCTGTAACAGTTACTCGGCAAAAACCGTCCCTCGTGTTACAGATTTAGACAAACGGGACCCAACCCACCGGCATATCTCGATCTGTAACACCTAGCCGCCCAAATCGGGTCTAGATGTTACAGATTGAGATTTTGTTTGAGAGGCCGAGAATTGGACCGAGAACACGGTCCCGGAATAACAAAAAAGCTCGCCGGCTAGGCCGACGAGCTGCAAGTTGGACGATGGGGTCGTACGCCCCGTCCTGCCTATAGAACCTCGGCACCGTCTTGGCGATTTCCTCGGTCATCAGCTGCTGCATGTCTTCCTCCGTTCCGGGCAACCTGCCCTCAACATCTCGCCCCTGTGGGCAAATGTTGATGTTCACTAAGAAGTGGTCCGAGTGATCACTGGGAAATGAGCACCGTGAGCACGAAAAATTGAGCAGTTTAAGCAAGAGGGCCGCGCCCCGGGGACCGGGGGCGC